>JACREQ010000032.1 GCA_016218155.1 Bacteroidia bacterium | reverse complement strand
TAATCCAATATAATTTACGTCATAATAATCAGAAGAATCTTTTTTACAAACTAATTCAGGAAAAACTTCTTTAATATTTTGTGCAGTAAAGCCAATTTGGTTCTTATATTTCTTTCTTTCTTGCTCTGGCATAGGCGCAAGAAATTTTTCGGCAATATTGTATGTAAAACCATTTATTTTTTTTATCTTTTCAAGTGGATTACTAATAATTTTGAAGTTTTCTTTATATTTTTCATCAGAATGATTCCAAAAATTCCACACATGTATTCCATTAGCAAAAATTGTTTGTATTCTCTTAGTATCTTTTCCCAATTGAAATTGGCAATCTGTAAATGGATATAATACAGAAGTGCTCATTCCAGAATTATCCAACAGTACATCCACATATGAAGTGCGAAATCGAACAGTACCATTTATATCAAGATTATACGTTGGATTATTTTGCCAGATTCCAATACAACCATTAGTCGCAATTCGTAATCTTTCAACAGAGTTTGTGTTAAAAATTAAACTTCCTAAATTTTCTTGATTAACGAATTCGATGTCTTTACTATTAGCAGAACCTGTACGAATAATAAAACCATTTGAAGGTGAAGTTCCAGTTTGGTTATTTGTAAGCTGTAACATTCTAGCTGACAATCCTGAAGTAGGTAATGAATGAATATGTAAAAGTGATTGAGGTGTTATTGTTTCACTTCCAATACCAACATTACCATTTGTAACTACTCTTATTTGCGAAAAACAAGAAATAAATGTTAGGTTTAATAATAAAATAAAGATTGTTGTTTTCATTTTGATTTAATTAATAATATTTATTTTTAGTTAATTATTTTCAGTACAATTAGTAGGATATATTCCAAATTCAGCACCTTGGCTAATTATAACATCTCCTTTGATTAATATTGAATTGGTTGCTCTAAATGCAATTTTAGCAGTTGATGGTATAGTGATAAGAGTACTACAATCAAGAGTAACATTGTTATATACTTGATATATAAATCCATCGAATGGGTAAATATTAGTTATAGTTTTTGAAGTTAAACAATCTTTTCTCAATACAAAAGCATGAACGTAATCAACGTACATTTTCCTGACTGAAGGAGAAAAGCCTAATCCATAATTTGAGGGAAGATCTGGTCCAGAACCAATTGTAACAAGCTGTTTATATGTAGGAATCAAAGAATTATTGTAAATTTCTCGAATCATTTTTCCATCTAAATAAAAAATAAGCCTATTTGGAGACCAATCAACTGCATATCGATGAAATGAGTTAGTCAATAATGATTGAGAAATGAAAGTTTCTGCACCAAATGATTGTATGGTGTTATTTGGTGGTATACCATACCAAATGTTTGTTGAAGATTCAGATTCACTTAATGCATAATATTTTTCTGATATATCAATTTCTCCATATGGTGTATTTTCTGATCCTCCATAATACATCCAAAATGTTTGCCACATATCATTATTACCTGGTGCAAATATTAACCTAGATTCATAAAAACCATATGGAGAATAATATCTATAAGAATAATTTGGATCTAGATTATTATTTGGGTCATTTTGCCAAGCAGTTATAATTCCACCTGAATTAAATTGCCCAGTAGTTTGATTCCAATTGGAGGTGAAAGTTAAATAAGTTGTATCAGAAGGATCAGTTGTTCTAGATTCAAATGTGATATTATTTATTTTATTTACAGCATTATTTATACCTGTGTTTTTAATAATCCAATTAACACCATTAAATAAAAATGCATCTTTATTAGTACCTACAATTTGGTTAGTATCTCCTAATAAAATAATTGATTTCACAATTTTATTTGATCCAATTTCATTCCATAAGTTTCCATTGTCAAAGGATAAAAAAACTTTATCATTATTTGTGCTTGCACAAATATTTTGTGAATTTATTGCTAATGCTGTTATCCCATAACCAAATAGACCTTTTTGAGACCAGCTACTTCCATTATTTGCAGAATAAAAAACTCCATTGTTAACTGTACCTGCAAAAATTTCGCTTCCGTTTACCACTAATGCTGTTATCCCATAACCAAATAAACCTTTTTGAGTCCAGCTACTTCCATTATTAGTAGATAAAAACACACCATTTTCATTTGTACCAGCAAATATATTGTTTCCACTTATTGTTAAAGTTTGAATATTAGTTTCTGGTAATCCGTTATTAATATCAACCCAACTATTTCCATTGTCAGTGGACAAAAACACACCATCGTAACCGTAAGTACTAGCAAAAATATTATTACCACTAGTTGCTATTGCTATTATTTTATATGTAGACAAGCCTTTTTGTATCCAACTATTTCCGTTATCAGTTGACAAAAACACACCAGAATTTGAACCAGCAAAAATATTACTACCATTATTATTTATGCAATTTATATTAAAATTTGTTAAACCGTTATTTTTGGGTATCCAACTATTATCTATTTTATGGAGATTTGTTACTCCAATAGTATCCAAAAAGAAAACACCAAAATCTGTACCAGCATAGATTCCTCCATTACAAGAAACAAAAGAGTGAAAAACAGTATTTTGTGGAGTTTGTTCAAACAATTTCCAAGTACTTGGTAGCGAAGAACCAATAGGCTGATTAAATTCATTACTTATACCTAAAGGGCTTGGAATCCAATTGGGATCGTTCAATGGAGTTTGTCCAAAAATACTGCTTAATGGACTTAAAATGAATAATCCTAAAAAGAATATTGATTTTTTTAAAAATTTCATATTTTATCTACTTTTGAAAATTAAAATAAAATGTCAAAAATAGTTATTATATTTAATTATCAAAATTTCCGAAAAATACTTTTCTTATATAACAAATTCTTCTAAAAGGCATTAATTTATGTTCCTATTTAATAATTGAAAACTTATCATGCAAATGTTTAATATCGTTTCCAACCTTTTTATCAAGTAATCTTGCATAAATTTTTATCATATTAATAGAAGAATGTCCAAGTATTTTAGAAACAGTTTCAATGGGAACATCATTGTTAAGTGTTACAGTTGTAGCAAAAGTATGCCTAGCTATATGGCTTGACAGGTTTTTATTTATTTTACAAATTAGGGCTAATTCCTTTAAATATGCATTCATTCTTTGGTTTGTGTAAACTGGAAGAAGGACATTATGAGTCATGCAATATTCATTATATGCATATTTCTCAATTAAGCTTTTAGTTATCGGTAATATGGGGATGCTGCTTAAATTATTTGTTTTTTTACGATTAATTTTAACCCATAATTTACCATCTGTTCCGGTAACTATATTTTCTTTTGTTAATCTTTTTAAATCGGAATGTGCAAGACCTGTAAAGCATGAAAAAAGGAAACAGTCTCTTACTTGTTCTAATCGTTGAAAATCAAATTTTTTATTTAGTAGAATTTCTAATTCTTCTTCGTTCAAATATTCTCTATCCACCTTTTTTATTGTCATTTTAAAGTTTGAGAAAGGATCAGTTTTTATAATTCCGTTTGCAAGAGCAATGCGAATAATTTTTCTGAAGTTTTTAATGTACTTCATTGTAGTGTTGTGTGAACAATTTCTTTCAGTTTTAAAGTACAATTCATAATCAGTAATGAATTTGTGATTGATTTGTGAGATTGGGAGTTCTGTTTTTTTATAAAATAATTTAATGAAATTTTCAGTGTGCATCAAACTGGTTTCATATCGTTCTACAGTTTCAGGTGCAAAGTCTTTTCCAATAAGTTTTTTTACATTTTCGTTGTGCTCTTTAAAAAGTTAAATAATTCCCTTTTCAGTTTCTTCAATACCCAGATAAGCATTTCTTAGACTTTCAGCCGTTATTTCAATATCGTCTTCTCTCAGGATCTTCATGTAATTATGAATCTGTGTTCGAACACTGTCAATGTAGCCATTTATCATTTTAGCTTCCTGACTGTTTCCTATTGCAGTTCCAATTTCACTACCCCAAAGTTTTTCATAAATGCTTCTGTTTAAAGCAATTTAAACTCTTTTACTTTTAATAGTAATTCTTAAATAAACCGGAGCTTCTCCGTTTCTTAACAGCCTAGTTTTCTTAATGAAAAATATTAGGCCCATGGTTGTTCTTTTTTCCATAATTTGCATCCTCTTTTTTGGTTAAATGTATAATTTTTAGCTCAAAAAGACGAAATGTAAAGTACTGCATAAGAGAGAAATCGCACCTTATTCGGTTGTTTTTTTTTGGGGAATCTTATGCAACCGAATAGAACACCAAACTACCCCGAAAATGGTGTGTTTTTGCGTTGTTTTAGAGAAATAAAAAACCCTGACTTCTCTCAAAATCAGGGTTTTGCTTCTTTTTACAATGGATTTTCGCGGAGAGAGGGGGATTCGAACCCCCGGTACCAATTACTCAGTACGACAGTTTAGCAAACTGTTGGTTTCAGCCACTCACCCATCTCTCCTGAAAGGTCGCAAAAGTACAAAATTGAAACCTACCAACAAAATTATTTGAAAGAAAATATATTATTTATTCTATTACAGCAGAAAGCCCCTTAGAAATTAAACTATCTTTCATTAACTTCAGATAATTGTATGATCCTTTTTTAACATCACATTTTCCTTTAAGATGTGTAATTAATGCACATTGCTCGGCTTGTTCTGGCATATGATTACATACATCAACTAAAGATTCAATAACAAATTCGAATGTATTAACTTCATCATTATAAAGAACAAGAAACATATCACGTGTTGTTTCTTCATCTTTTACACCTACTGGTGAAGGTTTTGATTTAATTTTTTCTAATAACGTCATACGTTGAATAATAAAATTTAGGGTACAAAATTACAAAATTTATTGATTCAGTATATTTTTTGCATCATTTACAGAAATTTTAACTTTTCCATTATATGCAACAACAAAGGCATCTTGAACTCCTTCATTAATTAAAACATCTCGCATTTTCACAGCCTCATCATATGTTTTGAATTTACCTACTGAATAAACATTCGAACCTGTTTCATCGCGTTCATGATCTAATCCGTGGTTAGCAGCCATTTCTAAAAACTGTGTAACTTTATTTACAGGGATCTGCTCTTTAAATGCACCTATCTGAACTTTAAAAAGAATTGCAGTTTTGTCAACCGGCAAATTAGCATTTTGATTGACTTCAACATTTTGTTCCGGATATTTAACTTCAACCTGATCACTAGCTGATGCAGGATTCTGCATTTCAATTTTTGTTGCTTCAGCTACACTAATTCGCTTTCCATTATAATATGCAGAAACAAAAGCATCTGGTATACCAAGTTGAATAATTCTGTTTTTTTCTAAATCGGCCTTTTTAAAATCTGAATATTTCCCAGTGGTATAGCGGATAAATCCATATGCCTGTTCTTCATAAATAGGTGTAAGATTTTTTAAATCCTGTGAAGAAACAGGACTTTTATAAACACCAATCTGTACAGTATAAAATAACCCTGACACATTAGAAACATTAGTAGTATTAACAGGTTGCTTAATTGTAATTTGATTTACTGGATTATTATTTGTTTGATTATTATTTACATTTTGGTTTATTGGATTCTCAACTACTCTGTTTTTTATTTTATCTACCTCTGCCTGAGCTAACAAGTTATATTCTTCAGTTTTACCGTTTTCTTTTAACATCCTACGTGCATCAAATAATGAGATGCGTTTTCCATCTTTATATGCAACAACAAAGGCATCATTATACCCAATAGGTTTAATCTGATTTCTAACAATATTTGCAGCATCTTCAGAATAAAACAAACCAACATAATATCTTACATACTGACTACCTGCAAGTGTTTCACCTGAAATGGGATTTAATCCTTTAAAAGCTTCATTTTTAACAGGGGCTTTAAATGCGCCAATCTGAACTTTAAATACAATTCCATCAGGTAAAGGAACATTCATTGGAATAGGACTTGCAGCACTATATGCATTTACTGGTAGAATTGAAAAACCAAAACCAGTTTTATTTAATGCTTGGGTAATTGCATTATTATTTACAGGTGGGTTATCAACATTATTAGTGTTATTTGTTACAACATTATTATTTGTATTAATATTCTCAATTACATTGTTATTTGTTTTTGTTGTGGTATCAATAGGAACTGTAATGTTTTCTACTGCTAAATTTGATTTGGTTGTAGTGTCAATAGGTGAAACATTATTTATTACAACATTATTAGTATTCTTATTCTCAACTACATTGTTATTTGTTTTTGTTGTAGTATCAACAGGAACTGTTATGTTTTCAACTACTAAATTAGATTTTGTTGTTGTGTCAACAGGCGACACATTATTAATAACAACATGATTACTAGCCTTTGAAGTAGTGTCAACAGGTACAGTTACATTCTCAACAACTAAGTTTGACTTTGTTGTTGTGTCAACCGGTGATACATTATTTACAACAACATTATTATTTGTATTCTTATTCTCGATTACATTATTGTTAACTATTGCAGTATCAACAGGAGTTGTTATATTTTCGACAACCAAATTTGATTTAGTTGTTGTGTCAACAGGATTATTATTTTGATTAATTGCTAGAATCTGGCTTGTAGTATCAATTTCAGGAGTTTCTATATGAGTAATATCAGCATTTGTCTTAACTAAAAGGTTTTGATTTTGATTATTGTTTTTCGCCTGATGTTTTAAAGCGTATTCTTTTATTTCATCATCTAAAGGCTTAAGATTAAGATAAATTCCATAAGCTCTCTCCTGATCTTCTATTGCTTCCTGCTCTAAAGTATTGGCCTGAACAGCTATTTCGTATGCTTTACGGGCATCTTCTTTCATGTAAGATTTCTCTCTCAATGATTTTGCTTTAGAATACTTTGCATTAGCATCTTTCTCTAACTGTTTACCCTGTCTTGCCTCTGTAGTATTATCATTTAAACGTGTCTTTTTAAAATTCTCTTTATAAAGATAAAAACGAGCATCATTTATACTTTCATTTAGCTCAGCAGAAGTAAACTGGCTAGCAAACATGTCCTTTTCTACTTTAGGAATCTGCTTTTCAGCTTTTTTCTTATCCTTTGCATTTGCAGGTAATTCGACTATTTTTTTTAAGCTGTCGAGATTAGCCAGATATTTATTTGCATCATTTATCAATTGATTAGAAATAGCTCTTTTCTTTTCAGCCTCATCTAATCTGATTAATTCTTCTTCTGTTAAAGTTAACTTCTCAACAATTCGGCTGGTTTTAATTCTAACAATCTCATTTACATCAACAGGCTGATTTAGCACATCAAGTCGGTCAATTTTTGTAAGGTCATTTGTTGAAACAAAGAACACAGGATTAACATCAGTTAATACATCTACAGCATATTCCTGACTTGAAAGAGCTTTCCTTTCAAAGTCGGTTGCACGTTTTAACTCATCAGCTCTAGCATTCTTATCTGTGATAGCAGTTGCATTCTGTCTTATTTTTGATGCTTCAGTAAAATAAAATTCAGCTTCACTTGTATATTGTTTAGCAATAGACTTATTATTACCAATAACAGATGGTGAATTTTCTAATTGTTTAATCTGATTTTTATAAACCATAAACTTCATACTATCAGCCTTTCCGTAATAATTATAGGCATTAAGCATTTGATCGAGTGCTTTCTGTTCTTTAGAATCAATCCCTTTTAGTAATTGTTGTTTTTCCTTTGCAGAAAATGTTGCAGCAGCTTTATTCTTTTTAGTTTCAATATCAGTCAAACTCTTTTTTGATTCGGCTAATAAAACATCTGCTTTATGGGTTTCTGAATTATATGATTTAAGTTGATTTTCTTCATCAGGATTTAATGTAATTGTAACAGTACGAGGAATTAGATTTGTATCTGCCGAAACAGTATTAAAATTCTTATTTGTATTAGGATTTGAAACATTATTTACATTATTGCTATTATTTACTACATTATTATTAGCGGTAAGGTTTGTTTGAGATTTTTTGTATAAATCAATAGAATATTTTTGTTTTTGAATTGCAATCTGCTCAATATTATCAGCTTTATTGTATTCTAAAAGGGTTTCTTCAGGTTTCCCTAGTAATTCAGCATCTTTGCGGACATTAGCAGCTTTCTCGAAATATATTTCAGCTTCTTTATCAAGCATATTTGCTAATCTGATATCAGGATTAGTTATATCAACTTTTTTATTTACATCAATTACATCTTTATATATTACTGCAGCATCCTGATTAGACTCCATTGATACTGTAGAATATTTCTTAATAAGTTCAGCTTGTTTTTCACGTTTTGAAATTAAATCTTTATCTATTTGTTTTTGAGTTTTTAAATCTGCTGTTTCGCGCCTTTTAATTAACTCTTCAATCTCAGCAGTAATCTCGTTACAATTTTTCTGAATTCCCTTTAAAAACTCTCTATCATTCTCAACCAAGCTCATCACCTGTTTTTGCTCATTAGTTAAATTTAGCTCACTCTTCATTTTATATTGAGTAGCATTCAATACTAACTGTTCATTTGTTATAGCATTAACATCTACTTCAGAAACAGCCTCTTTATGTAATTTTTCTACATTGGCTTTACTTTGGTTTCTGATCAGAGTATTCTTTTCAATCTCTTTATTTAATTCTGCAATTTGTTTTTCAGTATTAGATTTAGAATCTGCATCAGTTGCATTTGTCAAACTGTACTTTAACATATCAACTTTAGTTCTTTGCTCACGAACTAAATTTTCATAATACTGAGCATTCAAAACTTCTTTCTGATATGTTACAAGCTTTGAATCCTGATTTGTATTTGTTGAATTATCGCTATTAAATGGAAAAACAGAATTATTGTTATAAATATTTGTATTAGTATTATTTGAAACAAGTGTTTTATCATTTGCCTTAGCTTGTTTTAACAACTCTTCACTTTGTTTAGTTTTTAACTCTTTTAAATCATTTAACTGAGTAATTTCATTATATGCAGCAGCATGCTTTTTAGGATCTGTAATTGAAGCCATTACTTTCTCTTTTACAGATATAACATTTTGTAATGAGTCTGCTATTTTCTTGTTTTTTTCTGCCTGAACATATAGACTTTCGGAATTTATATTATTTGCTTCGGTATTATTTATTACTTGATTATTGCTTTTAATAATATTCTGCTTGTTATTATTTGCAGTCAAATTATTATTGTTAAGTACTGCATTAGCATTCTTCACGTCAAAAGTAAGTTCTTTGTCAAAAATATCTTTATGTAACTGATCTTTATTAATGTTCTTTGTTAGCACAGCTAAATCCTGTGTTGTACGTGTATCAACGGACACATTATTCTGTAGTCCTTTTAAAAATTTAACTTCTTCCTGTAAATTTTCACTAACGATTTTTGATTTTTCATAGCTGTCTTCCAGAACAGAGTCCTTAGAATTATATGCTTCAAGCTGTTTATTTTTATTCTCTAACTGTTTTACAAGTTCTGTTTTCTTATTATTATCATTTTCGTTATCTATCTGTTGTTTTAGAGTATTAATTTCATCTTCAGTGCTTGAAATATCATTTAAATTGGCATTATATTCTTTTTCGTTTTGCAAAAACTCTTTTTGCTTACTGTTAGCAAGACTAGTTCTGTTTTCTATTTCATTTTCGATTGTAGTGTATTTATTCTGACTCTTGTTAAGCTGGTCTTTATTCTTATTTACAATCTCAACTAAACTCTCATTATTTACATTATCAGAATTATTAATTGCTTCCTTAATATTTTTTGTTTTTGCAGCATCCTCTTCAATATCTGTTGCAACCTGGTCCAGATTTTTTGCTACATTATATGCCGTAACTGCATTATTCTCGAGATTTTCAGCCTCGGTTATTAAGTCAAAAATTTCTTGCTTTTTCTTTTCGGCTAAATTTATATCTGTAATTTTACTTAATTCATTTGTTTTATCGCTTGCAAGTTTTCTCTTGTTATTTGCCTGATTATTTTTTTCAATAGCAGACAGATAAGCAATATCGCTTTGTTTTCTTAAATTATTAGCCTGATTGTTAATTTCCTTTTCATCTTTATCTACCTCTGAACTTAATTGTTGAGTTGTAATATTTGGTGAATAAGTAATAGGTTTAAACTTATAATTAGTTGAAGTTAACTGATTATTGTTATTTGAAACATTATTAGTTAATAATTGTTTATTGTTAGCATCGTTATGTGAATTTTCAGCCTTTTTAATATCAGCTAAAGTTGATACTTCAAGTTTTGAGGTATTTAAAATTTCATCTATGTTATTAAATTGTCTTTCAACAGGTTTTTTATCAACTACAATTTTATAAACCGAAATATTATCTCCATTGGTTTCACGGTTTGATGCAAAATAAGCATACAACTCATCCTTATCTGTAATAAACAAATAATCATCATATGGAGTATTTGTAGGAAAATCTAGGTTAATTGGCTTTGTCCATGCATTTGCAGTACTATCAAATACAGATTTAAAAATATCATAGCCACCCATACTATTATGCCCCTTTGATGAAAAATAAAGTGTTTTTCCATCGGCTTGTAAAAAAGCATAGTCCTCATCATATGGAGTATTTATTACAGAACCAATATTCACTGGTTTACTCCATGTTCCATCTAAGTTCTTTTTTATATTAAAAATTTCACGACCGTTTGCTTTATTTTCACCAAAACTTCCATAAAATACCTCTTTACCGTTATTCGGAAAAAAAATAACATTATTTACAGTTTCATATTTTTTATCAAGCTTAGTCTTAAATTCAGGCGGTTTTACAATAAGTTTTCCACCAAAATCTTTTAATTCATATGAATAATAAAAGTTATCGTTTTTAATTTTTTTATTATCAACAACAGTTAAATCACTGATATACCTAATAAGTTCTTTTCCATTGTTACACATAGCAATTCTGCTATCCAGTAAATATTTCTTTTTGTCTGCAGGTAGTGCTTTTTTTGAATAAGCTTCATAATTTGTTAATGCCTCATCAAACTTATAGCTTAAATGAAATGCCCTTCCTAAATAGAATTTTATTAAAGGATTATCACTTTTACTATCGGCAAATTGCAGATATTTTATAGCTTTTTCAATTTGTTGATTTGTTTCTATTAAACAAACAGCATAACCAAAATTATAATTTGGCTCTTTTGGATAAAGACTTAGTAATTGAGAAAATAATGGAAGTGCTTCTATGTAATTCTCTGCTCTGAAAAGTGTAAATGCTTTTTGTTCCAACTCAGTATCCTGAGTAGTTTTAACTTTATCCTGAGCATTGATGTTATAAACACAGGAGAAACTAAAAAAACAAAAAAGAATTAATATTCTGAATATCATTATTCTTCCATATAATATCATTCAAGTTTTTTACATAAAAACTCAAATTTAGTTACGAAATTAAACATTTTTTTATTCTAAATGCCAATCCCTCAAATTTATTTAATGAAAACGGACTTCAAAAAATAAGCCATTAAGAATTTATAAAGAATAAAATAAAACATAAATCTTCTATTGATAAATCACTTTTTAAATAAAAAATATAAAGTTCAAAAAATATTATGTAAGTTTGAATAGGTAAAAAGAATGAGTTCATAGTAATCACTTATAATTAATTGACCATGAAATTCTGTATTATTTTTTCTTTTTTAGTAATATTTATCATTCAAAATGGATTAAGTCAAATAATTGAATGGAAAAAACCTGTTGTTGAAAAGTATATATTAGAAAACGGATTAACTGTTATTCTAAATGAAGATCACTCAAGACCAATGATATATGGCATAGTTGTTACAAAAGCAGGTTCGAAGAATGACCCTGCAGATGCAACAGGTATGGCTCATTATATGGAACATATGCTTTTTAAAGGAACAGATAAATTAGGCACTACAGATTGGAACGCCGAAAAACCTCATATTGATAAAATATTTGCTCTATACGAAGAACTTGGTAAAACAACAGACCCTGAAAAAAGAAAAGAGATTCAATTAAATATTAATCAGGCATCCTTGGAAGCAAATAAATATGCTATTCCAAATGAAATGGATAAAGTTATTAAGAGTATTGGTGGTATTGACTTAAATGCAAATACTAGCCCTGACAGAACAGCATATCATAATGCATTTCCTTCTAATCAATTGAATAAATGGTTGGAAATTTATAGTCAACGTTTTATTAATCCTGTATTCAGAGGATTTCAATCTGAACTGGAAGTTGTTTATGAAGAAAAAAATCTTTATTCGGATATGTTTATTTTTAAACTTTTAGAAGAATTTAACAAAGCATCTTTTAAAAATCATCCATACGGACAACAGCCTTTAATAGGAACAATTGACCATTTAAAAAATCCTTCTTTAAATAAGATGTTTCAATTTTTTACAACTTATTATGTCCCTAACAATATGGCTCTTGTTCTTTCAGGTGATTTTAACACACAAGAAACCCTTGAATTAATTAAAGAAAAATTTGGAAGATGGAAAAAGGCTGAACTTCCTGCTAAAAAAGAATGGAAAGAGGAACCTTTTAATGGACGCGAATCTGTTGAGATGAAATTATCTCCAATTAAATTGGGATTACTTGGTTTTAGAACAGTTCCTGCCGGAGATAAAGACGAAATTGCAATTCAGGTTTGTAACAGAATACTCTCAAATGGAAATCAAACAGGATTATTAGATAAACTAACAATAGATAATAAATTACTAAGTGCTCAAATTTTTCCAATGCAATACAATGACTATGGCGAAGATGTAATATTAATTGTTCCTAAAATATTAGGTCAAAAATTGGAAGATGCCGAAGCACTTGTAATGCAAAAAATTGAAGATTTAAAAAACGGAAATTTTGATGACTGGATGGTTGATGCAATAAAAGCAGAATTATATAAAGACTTTATGTTTGACATGGAAAATGTGGAAAACCGCTCGATGTATTTTGCAGAATTATTTGGTAGAAATCAGGAATGCGAAGTTGCTTTTTCTATTCCTGATAAAATTATGGCAATTACAAAGCAGGATGTTATTAATACTGCTAATAAATATTATGGTAAAAATTATCTTGCATTTTACTCAAAAATGGGATTACCTAAAAATGAAAAAATTGATAAACCAGGATATAAACCCGTTATTTCTAATACTGATGCAAAATCTGAATTTGCAAAACATTTAGAAACATTACCATCTAAACCTATTTCAGAAAAATTTGTTGATTTCAGATCTGATGTACAACAAAACAGAGTAAAAAAAGGTATATGGATATATCAAACTAAGAATCCATATAATGATATTTTTACTCTCACTATTAAATATGGAATGGGCGAAACCTATCATCCATTATTATCAAGCTCAACACAACTTGCAAATCTTTCAGGAACTTCCGAATTAAAAGTAAATGAACTAAAAAACGAGTTTAGTAAAATAGGATGTACATACAATATAAGCAGCGATAAAGACTACACAATTGTAGAATTAGAAGGAAAAGAAAGTCAGATTAAACCTGCACTAACATTATTAGGAAAACTTATACATAACCCGGTATGTGAAACCGAAAAACTTAACATTTTGCTTGAAGGTGAAAAATCAAATCGTAAAATTGAAAGTAAAGAACCTGATAATATTGCCACTGCGCTATTTAGTTGGATAAAATTTGGTAATAAATCAAACTTTATAGACAGACCAACAATAAAAGAATTAAAAAACACTTCTGTAGATTCAATAATTTCAGTTTTCAAACTTGCAACAAATTTTGAAGCCGATGTGCATTATGTTGGTAATTTACCTTTTGATGAGATTATTTCATATTTAAAAAACGACTATCGCTTTGCTGAAAGACCATCAAAATCATTAGCACCTTCAAGTTTAAGTGTAACAAATTATAATGAAAATACAATTTACCTAGTGGATAAACCGAAAGCTTTACAAAGCAAAATATATTTCTTAATTAACGAAAAGCCTTTTTACAATGACGACGAGCCATATATAGATGCATTTAATTTATATTTTGGTGGCGATTTCTCTGGTTTAGTGTTACAGGAAGTAAGAGAATACAGATCACTCGCATATTCAGCCGGTGCACGTTATTCGGTTCCACAACAATCTGGAAAAGAGAGTGTTTTTTATGGTTTTATCGGAACTCAGAGTGATAAGACAATTGAGGCAGTAAGCTTATTTGATTCTCTTGTTAGAAAAATGCCATTAAAACCAGAAAGAATTAACATGATAAAAGAATATCTGGCTCAATCTGCTGTAGCTGAGCATCCCGATTTCAGAGACCTTAGTACATCTATTGCTAAATGGAAATTATTAGGTTATAAAGAAGATCCATCAAAAGTAAAAATACCGGTTTACTATGAATTAAGCTTTGATGACATTAAAAAATTCTCAGATGATAATCTTAAATCAAAACCTATGGTTATAGGAATAGTAGGAGATGCAAAAAGAATTAACCAGAAAGAACTGGCTAAATACGGGAAGGTTGTTATAGTTAAGAAGAAATCTCTTTTCAGAAATTAAAGTATTATAAACCTAACAGGTTTTTGAAACCTGTTGGGTTTAAATAAGCGTTAAATATTTATTTTACTTTTTTATCCTCTGCCTGCAAAACTTCATTTGTAGAACTCTTATAAACATAAGCTACTATTTTAAGATTCTTATGTACATAGTCTTTACCATTTAGCTTGTAATAATAAGATTTTACAATAGAGCTGTCCTTAATTGCTAAACTTGGGTTAATTGTTACACCTAAATTACCATTTAATCCATCTCTGTAAACATGCATATGAACATA
This sequence comes from Bacteroidia bacterium, assembly GCA_016218155.1. NCBI lineage: Bacteria > Pseudomonadati > Bacteroidota > Bacteroidia > Bacteroidia bacterium. The sequence continues at coordinate 246,720 of JACREQ010000032.1, read as the reverse complement.
GTTTGGAATTGTGTTTGGTGTTACATCATAATTTTTCTGCGGCTTTATAATACTATCTTCTGTTAAACAGCAATAAAACATTAGTGTATCAGTAATATTTTCAAGAAAAGATATTTTAATGTGAGAACAAAAAGAACTATCAGTACTATTATAATTATTAATAATCTGTAATCCCAATTTTGGAATATCATTTAACATAGTTTGTACAACAATTGGCCAAGAACCATGATCTATTACTTCACTCCCATTATATTTAACTCTGCTAACCATTCCCTTGGGAAGACCTCCTGCTGAAATATGAAATGCATTATCAACAAAAGTTCCTTCTTCAGTTCTAAAATCATAAGTGTAAGAACCGGTTGCATCAGGTGCAGCATAACCATCACTAACATGCATAGCATATGAAACAATAGTGTCACCATAAGTAGCAATTAAATCATGTAATGCAACATGAGCTCGTGGGCAATAACCACATTTATGTCCAGTGAAATCTTCAATAAGAATTTTCCTATAAGTATTTTCAAGTGCCGGAAACTGTGGTACCGGACATCTTGTTGTATCTATAATTTCATTATTCTCTGTGAATGGACCTTCAATTTTATCACAACCTATTATTGCAATTATTAACACCGAGCACAATAATATAAATATTTTCTGAAAATTGTTTTTCATAATTTTCTTTTTTTAAAAACTTGAACTTAATGCTAAAATGAAACCGTTAGATGCTGGTACACTTCTGCAAACACCACCAACACACATTATACCTTGTCTTTGCCTGCCATAACCTAACTGTAATCGATTACCTCCTTTTGCATAAGCAACCGCCACAGTGTAGTAATGAAGTTGTTTATCTTTATCCTCATTGCCATAATTATATTGGTCAGATAAAGAAAAAAACCATTTTGGTGCAATAGAATATTCAGCCTGAGCCATAACCCAATTTCCCATATCCTGTTTTGTAAAAAGTGCCCCTAACTCAATGTGAATAGCATTTTTATCATTTAACCGATATAACATATCAGCTATTCCTGCATTACCATAAACAGTAGCATATCCATTTCTTAATACAGGAGAATTATAAATAAGGTTTTGATAAATAAAATTACCACTAAATCGTTTTGAGAATTTTTTATTTATTTCAACATTAAAATCCTGAAAATATAATTCATTACCTGGTTTAAAGAATTCCGATTGATAACCTAATGTTCCGGACACTCCAATTTCTGAAGTATCTGAAGGTGCTGACTTATCAATACTATTTAACCTGCTGAAATTAATGGAAATATTAGTTCCATATTTTCCACCTAAGAAAGTTTCCTTTTTAAACTTATACATAATTTCTGCACCACCACCCATTTCTCCGTTAGATTGGGTAGCATAAGGATAAAAATTAAGAAAGGAATATGTATAAGATTTTGTAAGAATTGGCAAATAATTAATATTAAGATCTATTAAACTGGCATTTCTGTTTGAACGAAAAGCCATGTTATCAATTCTCTTTGCATTTAACAAAACACCAAAACCTTTTTTAGAATAACTTGCACTTATTAATAATGCTTCGCCCGGTTTATAAATGTTAAGATTATCTGCCGAAGGGTCATTAATTTTATATGCATACTCACTGTTAACATTTATATTACCCCTTGTTATATTCATTCTTGCAGCCCAAGCACCAACATTTTCGGGAAGTTTATACAATGGATCTTTATCGGCCTGATATTTACTTACAAAACTACCACCAAGAATAATCTGGGTTTTGCTTTCACTCATAAATTTTAAAAGCTCGTTTGTATTTATTTCTCCATCTATACCTCTAACAATTCCAGGTCCTTTATCAAAAAATAATCTTTGTTTTCCAACAAGACCTTTTACCGAAACACCTTTATAAATCTGATACTTTACTCTAACTCCGTCAAAAGCATTATCGTAGCCCAAACCTTTTTCTTCATAAGCTCTTAATATTAACCCATTGCCAAACTGTTCATAAAAGCTTCCGGCTGTTACTTCAAGTTCGTCTGCTTTATAAGTTAAAAATCTGTAAGGAATCCCATTCCCGTTGTAACGGGCATCGTATCCTGATAAAGTATTCATATATGCCTCATATCTTATTCCGGCAGTAAAATTACCTTTGGAATATGTAAGGTTAGCATAAGAATTTAAAAGTGTTTTTTCGGGAATTTTTGGAGCTCCAATTAAGCTGTCTTCTTTATAAGTTTGCATGTCTATCTGAAAATTTCCATGCAATTGCCCCTCGTTATTTGTTTGTGCCTGCGAAAAAATAGAAATGCTTATTAATGCAGGAACAAGAATATTTTTAAAACGCATTATAAAAAATTATTCGTTAATTTTTTCTCCTTTTGCAAGTTTCTTAATTTTTTCATAAAGAAGATCTTCATCTCCTTCTGCATAAGTTGTGTGCTGATATACAACATTTCCGGCTGCATCAATTAAAAATGTATGTGGAACATTAATTACATTGATTGCACGTTTAAAATCACTGTTTGCATCTAAAAGTACTACATAATCCCAGCCTTTTCCATTTACAAATGGTGAAACTCTGTTCATACTTTTTGAATCATCAATTGATACAGCGTAAAGTTTAACACCGGTTTCAGTTTGCCAATCCTGATACTTTTCGGCTATTGCAGAAAGTTCCATTACACAAGGTTTACACCATGTAGCCCAAAAACTTATTACAATTGGCTTTCCATCATTTTTAATTTCTGATGTATTAAATTTTTTACCATCTAATGTTTTAACATCAACAGAGGGTAATTTAAATTCAGTTGTTTGCGCAATTGTGTAATTTACAACAAACAAAGCAAATAAAATAAAATAAATAGTCTTCATAATATTAATTTAAAAAGAAATCAGTAACCCGGTGGCAAAGATTGCTCCAAATTACTGATTTCAGAAATTAAAGAACTAAAAAATTATCTTGCTAAAACAATATTTCTTGTTGCAACATTATTTTCGTTGGTTATTCTTGCAAAATAACTTCCATTAGATAAATTGGAAAGATCTAATTGTTCGTTATTTGTTACCAAGCTTGAAGAATAAACAACTTTACCTAACATATCAATAATCTGAATTGTAGAATTTTCTGCATTAGTTATATAAAGATCACCATTTGATGGATTTGGGAATACATTAATACTTGCATTAAAATCTCCTTCTAAAATTCCTGTAGCTGTTAAACAGAAATTAGCAGAAGCTGTTGATGTGAAATTACCTGCAACTGTAGCAACTGTTGTACCAGCAACTTTAATAGTTACGTTTCCATCATCACTTGTTGCAGTAGTATTATTATTCATTCCATCACCATAAGAATCCATTACTGTTATAGTATAACAACTACCTGGATTTAAGCACCAGCTCTCTAAATAATGTTGGTGACCACCTGAATAACCTGATCCCTGTAACAAAATTGTTGTAGAACCCTGTAATGTTAATTTCCATGTTGTTTCAGTAGGATAAATGTCAGTATAAAGGTCAAAATTAACAACTGTACCTGCTGAATTAACTGTAAAAGTTTTGTTAATTGTATTATTTGCTAAGTTCTGATCAGTTACACCATTAGGATCTACTAACTCAATTGAAACTGTATGCGAACCATTTGTAATTGATGAAATAGGATTTAAAGCAACAACTGCAGTTGCATACATTGCAAGGTTACCTGTCCAGTTTACTGTTTGCATTGTTGTACCATCTAATTTAACCAATATTGTACATGTTGTTAAATTAGCTGTTCCATAATTCTGAATTGTTAAATTTGGGTTTACAGTACCAACACAATATGAACCTGAAGGACTTGTACAAGCAAAAGCTTTTACATCATTTGCATTTGTACTAAGTGCAGCACAATGAGAATTTGCAAAAGATACGTGATTTGCTGTAGTTAACTGACCTGACTCATAAATAGTATGATCTGGACAAATTGTATATACAGTTGGGAAATAAGTAATATTAAAATTTGAATTTACTGTTGGTCCATTACCTGATGGAGCTGGACAAGTTAAAATTTGTGGATAAGGAGTTCCTGTTGTCCAGTTACCTTGAGGTGTACCCGTACAACCTGAATTAACACCTTGCAAACATGATAAAGAATTCTCATCAGCCTCAATATATAAAACCTGCATTGATTGATTTACAGTACCTGTTGGACCATACTGAGTGTATAAATTTTCTAAAGCACCGCTATTATGATAAGTCCAGCAAGGACCGCACCATACAGCAGAAAAGTCAACAACAACTTTTTTACCGGCTGCTAAATAGTTATACAATGTGTGAGTGTTTCCATTGATGTCTGTCAATGTAAAATTTGGAGCAATTGTACCATCTGCTAACTGAGCATTACTAGTGCCAGCACAGAATAGCATGGTTGCACCCAGAACTAAAGTTTTAAGAAAGTTGATTTTTTTCATAGGTAAATCGATTTAGTGATGCACAAATATAAAAAAAATATCTTACCTTTGTCCAGATATGATCTTTTTTTTGATGAAAATTCTTGAAATTGACATTTAATAATAAGTATGTTAAACGCAATTAAATATTTACAATTATGAAAAAAATTTTACTTGCAATAATTTTTATTTCTTTAGGGTTTTATGCAAAATCCCAATCTTTAGAATTATATACCGAAAATGATGTTCTGATTAATTCAGGTGACACAATCACAATCGACAGTTTACCAACAGTAAATGAAATGGTTGCTCATATAAAAGTAAAAAATGTAACTGCAGGAACATTATCTGTTACATGTGAAAAAGAATATGTATATATTGTTGCGGGCACAACAAATACATTTTGCTGGGCAGGTGCCTGTTACCCTGAAGGAACAATGACCTCAGCCAATATGGCATCTATTGCAGCAGGAGTAACAACAAATGAATTTTCAGGGCATTATGAACCAAAAAATCTTAACGGAACTTCGATAATTAAATATTATTTTAAAGTATATCACGGTCCTTCGGTTGAAGTAAATGTTAAATATGCCGGCTTAACAGGTATTACTGAAAACAAATTCTCAAGTTCAATTTCTACACCCTATCCAAATCCTGCTAAAACCACAACAAGAGTAAATTATAATGTTAGTATAAATTCAAAAGCAAGCATTCAGGTTTATAACATTTGCGGTAAACTTGAAAAACAAGTTAATTTAACCGACAATAATGGTTTTATAAATTTAAATGTTGCCGATTTACAATCGGGAATTTATTTCTGCACTTTAAATATTAACGGTAAAGTTGCTAAAACTAACCGCTTAGTAGTTTCACATTAAAAGTTTTGAGTTTTTAATATTTCAGCCAGCCGGGTTATACCTGTGCTGGCTTTTTCTTTTATAACGGTAACTTTTCTATAACAGTTAACATCGTTAGGATCAATTAAAAATACCGGAATATTTGGTTTTACATAATTTAATAACCCAGCAGCAGGGTAAACATTTAAAGATGTACCTACAACAGCTAAAATATCGGCTTTTTCGGTTATTCTTATTGCCTGCTCCATCATTGGTACTGCCTCGCCAAACCACACTATAAATGGTCTTAACTGAAAACCCTTTTCGCAAACATCACCCTTTTTTAATTCCCAACCATCCATTTTATATACCAATGAAGTATCGCCTGTACTCATTGATTTATTTAGTTCGCCATGCAAATGAAGAATATTTTTACTTCCTGCACGTTCATGCAAATCATCAACATTCTGGGTTATTATCTGAACATCAAAATCTTTTTCGAGTTCGGCTAATTTATAATGTGCCTGGTTAGGTTTACATTCCAATAATTGTTTTCTGCGCTGATTATAAAAATCGAGCACCAGTTCCATATTATTTTCCCAACCTTGAGGACTGGCAACTTCTTCAATATCGTATTCTTCCCATAAACCACCCATATCGCGAAAAGTTTTTATGCCACTCTCGGCACTTATTCCTGCACCGGTAAGGACTACAAGTTTTTTCATTTAAAAATATTATTTATTTAATTTCATTTTAAAATTAGTGATTTTGTTAATTAGTTTATACAAAATTTCTTTATTCTCCATTTTAGTTTTAATACTTTTGAGATATAAAAAATATTTGTTTTGATAGACGAAATTACCATACAACGAATTATTGACACATCCCGCATAGACGAGGTAGTTTCGGAATTTGTAAGTCTTAAAAAACGAGGTGCAAACTTTACAGGATTATGTCCATTTCATAACGAAAAAACACCGTCTTTTTCTGTTTCGCCTGTAAAGGGAATTTATAAATGCTTTGGTTGCGGTAAAGCAGGCAATTCTGTAAACTTCCTTATGGAACATGACCACATGTCATACCCAGATGCATTAAGATGGCTTGCAAAAAAATATAATATTGAAATTCAGGAAAAAGAAATTTCTGTTGAAGAAATTGCAAAACGTGATGAACGTGAAAGTTTATTTGTTGCTACTACCTTCGCTCATGAATTTTTCACAAATGCTCTTCAAAAAACTGAAGAAGGAAAAGCTGTAGGAATGGCTTATTTTCACGAAAGAAATTTTCGTGATGACATAATAAAGAAATTTGAACTTGGTTACTCTCCTGACAAATCCACAACATTCTACAATCACGCAATAAAAAATGGCTATAAACCTGAATTTCTTTTAAAAGCAGGATTAATAAACAAAGGAAATTTTGACTCATTTAGCGGCAGGGTAATTTTCCCTATTCATAATTTAAGCGGAAGAGTTGTAGGTTTTACAGGAAGAATTTTAAATAAAGAAAAAAGTCCTGCAAAATATTATAACAGCCCTGAATCAGAAATTTTTCACAAAGGGAAAATACTTTTCGGACTTTATTTAGCAAAAAAATCTATTGCCGAAAAAGACAAATGTTATCTTGTTGAAGGTAATGCCGACGTAGTTTCTATGCACCAATCTGGAATTGAAAATTGTGTTGCGTCATCGGGTACTGCACTTTCAATAGATCAGATTTCATTAATAAAAAGATTTACAAAAAATATAACATTACTCTATGATAGTGATCCTGCAGGAATAAAAGCAGCAATACGCGGAATTGATCTTTTACTTGAAGAAGGTATGCATATTAAAGTTGTATTACTTCCTGAAGGCGAAGACCCCGATTCTTTTGCACAATCACACAGTCAGACCGAGCTTTTTGAGTTTCTTAATAAAGAGGAAAAAGATTTTTTTGCATTTAAAACAACAGTATTATTAAAAGATGCAGGTAAAGATCCAGTAAAACGTAGCGAAGTTTTAAATGATATTGTTAAAAGTCTTGCGCTTATTCCAGATAACATTCTACGCTCACTTTATATTAAAGACTGCAGCAGACTTTTAAAAATAGAAGAACAGCTATTACACAGCGAAGTTGCAAAAAGAATAATTGGAAAAATAACCGACTTCTCTACAAATATTAGACCTGCTGAAATTATTGGTAACAGTCCGGTTACCCCTCAAATTCCTTCTATGATTGATGATTTTTATGCAGAGGAACAAGAATTTGAGATTTTAAGGTTACTATTTTTATACGGTAACAAAGTAATTTATAAAGGGAAACCTGAAGAAGATGAGATAGAGGAAACCGTTGTAAAATATGTAATTCAGGAACTTGTTAATGATGAACTGGAATTAAAAAATTTAGTTCACCATAAGGTTTTTGAAATATTCTGTGAACAACTTAAAACCTATGGTTATATTGAACCTAAAGAATTAATATATCACCACGATGATGTTATACAGGAATTAGCTGCCGACAGGTTAAATACACCCTATTACAGAGCAAGAATTAAAGGTCAGAGCGATTATTTATCAAAATATTATAAGAGAATTGGAATACATGTAAAAGATGAAGAAGTTAAACTTTTAGATAATTTACCAAGAGTAATTATTAGATATAAAATTAAAATTCTTGAATTAGTAAATAAAGATATTGACGACAAATTAGCAATGGCACAAGAAGTAGACGCTAACCCCGAAATAATAAACGAACTATTGTTAAAGAATAATGAGAATACAAAAGTATTACAACAGATGTATTCAATATATGGGCAAGTTGTTAGATGATAACATCGAGTACTTAAATTGACTAAAGTGACTAAAGTACTTATAGTTTAAAAAGCATACTAGAAATAATAAAGTTGCTAGTTCGAGTTTATCGAGAACTACAGGAATAGTATTAACGTCTTATTCTACTGTTACAGATTTTGCAAGATTCCTTGGTTGATCGACATTACAACCTCTCATTACAGCAATATAATATGACAATAACTGCAAAGGTATAACAGCGAGCAGTGGAGTTAGTGCTTCGTCGGTAAGCGGAACTTCCATTACGTGATCTGCTAAACCTTTAATTACTGTATCTCCTTCAGAAACTATAGCAATAACAATTCCTTTACGGGCTTTTACTTCCTGAATATTTGACACAATTTTTTCATATGACTTATCTTTTGCTGCAATTACAAAAACCGGCATATGCTGATCGATAAGTGCAATTGGTCCGTGTTTCATTTCTGCAGCAGGATAACCTTCAGCATGAATATAAGAAATTTCTTTTAACTTAAGTGCGCCCTCTAAAGCAACTGGGAATAAATAACCCCTGCCTAAATACAAACAATTGTTCGAATTTTTATACAGGTCGGCTATTTTCTGGATATTTGTTATATCTTTTAAAATAATATCTATTTTACTTGGAATTTCTATTAATGAAGAAACCAACGCCTGATAATCATTCTCTGAAATAACTTTTCTTTCATAACCTAAAAGCATTGCAATCATTGACAATACAGTAACCTGTGCAGTAAATGCTTTTGTACTGGCAACGCCTATTTCTGGTCCTGCGTGTGTATAAACACCAGCATGAGTTTCGCGAGGAATACTTGAACCTACAACATTACAAATTCCAATTACTGTAGCACCTTGTTCTTTTGCAAGTTTAATTGCAGCTAAAGTATCTGCTGTTTCACCACTCTGACTAATTGCTATAACAACATCCTCAGGTAAGATTACAGGATTTCTGTATCTGAATTCGGAAGCATATTCAACTTCAACAGGAATTCTTGCAAGCTCTTCGAATAAATATTCGCCAACTAAACCAGCATGCCATGAAGTTCCGCAACCTATTATAATTATTCTTTTTGCATTAATAAGCTTATCCATAACATTAAACAAACCACCAAGATGAATTTTGTGTGGGTTGTGCGAAATTCTTCCTCTGAAAGTATCTTCAATTGCTCTTGGTTGTTCAAAAATCTCTTTGAGCATAAAATGGTCAAATCCGCCTTTTTCAATTTCTCCAATATCTAAGTCTAGATTTTGTATAATCGGAGTAATTTTTACATTCATTATTGTTTTAAATGTAATTTCATCACGACGAACGACTGCAACGTCATTATCATTTAAATAAACTACTCTGTTTGTATGTTCAATTATTGGAGTAGCATCGCTTGCAAAAAAATATTCTCCATCACCTACACCAACAACCAAAGGGCTACCTTTTCTGGCAGCAATAATCATATCAGGCTCTTCTTTGCACGTTACTAGAATTCCAAAGGCTCCTATAACTTTTGTTAAAGCAAGTCTAACAGCAATCTCTGCAGAAACCTGACCTTTCATGTAAATATATTCGATAAGATTTACAAGAACTTCAGTATCAGTATCGCTGCTGAATGTATATCCTCTATCTTCTAATTTACGTTTTAGTCTTGAATAGTTTTCAATAATACCATTATGAATTATTATAAATAATCCATTCATTGAAATATGCGGGTGTGCATTAATATCATTAGGCTCACCATGTGTTGCCCAACGAGTATGACCTATACCAACTGTTCCAGAAACATTTTTTCCTTTGACATAATCTTCTAAATCAGAAACTTTTCCTTTACATTTATAAATTCTGCTGTCGCCATTTAAAAGAGCAATTCCTGCAGAATCGTAACCTCTGTATTCTAATCGTTTTAATCCTGCTAAAAGAATTGGATAAGCTTCTTTAGGTCCTATATAGCCAACTATTCCGCACATGTTTGTTATTTGTTAAGGTTTCAAGTATGTTATTGATAATTTCATACCATTATTAACACATTTTGGTCCTCTTAAGATTAATCTATTTGCACTTACTCTGTTATCTCCAACAAAAAGAGCAAGACCGTAATCAATTCTTGTTTCATCTACTAATTGTTGTGCGTAACGTGAAATATTAAATCTATAAGTTTTATCGCTTGAATTATATGTACCGCCAAAATAAGAATTTCCTCCTACCCAGTAATCAGGTAAAAATTCATACTTTCCAGAAGAATTATAACTAACCAAAATTAAATTGGCTGGAGTTTTATATAGTGTTGCATCATAATCCTCAACTGGAATAATTAATTCTGCTTTTACAATTGCTATTGTAGCAGAATCCTTTAAAGTTGAAAGATACGGCAACCTTATTTTTGCCATTAATCCGGACATACCTTGAATGTATAACAAAGAGTCAGAAGCTAAAGAATCACCAATAGAAGAATTAATAGTAACACTACTATAATTATGTTTAAATAAGTTAATTCTTGCACTACTTGAATTAATAAGAAAATCAAATTTTAAGCTATCATCATTATTATTCTTATAATACAGTGTAACCTTAGAATTAATTAAATCATAATAAATTATTGCACCACCAGATGAAATGCTGTCTGTTTTAACATAAAGTCCTTTAAAAAACTTTAAAAACTCGTCATTTGTTGACAAATTAGTTGAAGTTCCAGCTAATATTTTAACGGCCATACTATTACTTAAAGTAATTGCTAATGGCTCACCACTTGGTTTTGGATAATAACTCTTTGTTGCTAACAAAGTATTATTTAAAATATATTGTGAAGGATTTATATTTGAATAATAAGTAGAATCTAAATAAAAATCTTTATCAATTTCATAAACTGAAATTGTTTGTGCAGTGTTAGTATCACCATAATAACTCCTATATTTCAAATATAAAACTATAGAATCTACCACTGGTACAGTTCCAAAACTAACATTTGAAGAGGAAAGTCTGATATGTGTCATAAATGACGCATCGCTTCTACCAAAAATCGGATCAAAATAAGATCCTAAGAGCGCATAAGTTCTTTCATCTGTTGTAAGAGAATCTTCTTTTAAAAAGAAAGCTTTTACGGTTGACGAATCGAGTGAGATTCCATTAATTCTATCACTATCTGGCTGCAAATCCAAACCTAAAGTAGTTGGATCTTTTTGGCAAGAGAAAAACAAAACTGTTAATAAACTTATAGCCAGTGCCAGATTTCTATTCAGTATTGATTTCAATTTGTTTTATTTAAAGTTCAACACAATTTGGAGTTAAAACACTATCGTAAAAATCTGAATAGGAATCAATATAATGTTCTGGGTCCTGATATTCGAGCAATGGCTTTTCTGATGATTTAATATATTCAAGAACTTTACTATTAATTTTTGGACTTCCCATGATTACCCCGTCTGAAAGATTAATTGCAAGTTTCATTAAATTAACATAATCTAATGATGACATTACTTGCATATCCTTTTCAGAGACACCATCAATTATTGCTTTTTTCTTAAAATCTTTTGACAAACTTCCCTTAAACTCATCATCATATATAGAAAAAACAACTTTGGTATCATTATATAAAGGATCTTCACGAAATGCTTTTTTAATGTACAAAGGAACAAGTGAAGTAAACCATCCCTGACAATGAACAAGATGTGGTGCCCATCGTAACTTTTTAACAGTTTCTAACACTCCCCTTGCAAAAAAGATTGCTCTTTCGTCATTATCCGGATAAAAATTTCCACTATCATCTGAAACTATGCATTTCCTTTGAAAGAAATCTTCATTATCAATAAAATAAACCTGCATCCTAGCTGATTGTATTGAAGCAACTTTAATTATCAGCGGATGATCAGTATCATTAATAATAAGATTCATCCCGGAAAGACGAATAACTTCATGTAATTGATTTCGTCGCTCATTTATATTACCAAAACGTGGCATAAAGGTGCGTATTTCGCGACCTTTTTCTTGAATTCCTTGCGGAAGGTAGCGTCCAATTGTGGACATTGGGGTTTCAGGTAAGTAAGGGGTAATTTCCTGAGCTACAAACAATACTCTCTCTTTTTCCATGTGCAGCTTAAAAGGTATTAATTAATTGCAAAGGTAAGAAAAATAATGATTTTAATCAATTAAATAAATTCAATTATAACTTAAACTAAAATTGATTGATTTTATTTTGATAGTAAGTAAACTTTAGACTTATTTTGCTTCCCTTAAATTTTATGATGAAAGTAATAAATACAATTTCCGAAATCACTTCTTACTTAAGTACTTTAAAAAGTAATGGTAAAAAGATTGGATTTGTGCCAACAATGGGAGCTTTGCATTTTGGGCATTTATCTTTAATTAAAACTTCTAAAGAAAATAACGATATTACAGTTGTAAGTATTTTTGTAAACCCTACGCAGTTTAATGATAAGCAAGATTTTATAAAATACGCAAGAGAACCTGAAGAAGATCTAAATAAACTTATTGAGACTGATTGCGACTTGGTATTTATGCCTAGTGAAAAAGAAATGTACCCAGAAAATGTTAACACAAAATTTGAATTAGGTTACTTAGAAAGTATTATGGAAGGCGAATACAGACCAGGACATTTTCAGGGGGTAGCATTAATAGTAGATAAACTTTTTTCGATTATTAAGCCTGATAACGCTTATTTTGGTCAAAAAGACTTTCAGCAATTAGCTATAATAAAGCAATTAGTAAAAATAACAAACTCAACTGTAAAAATTATTTCATGTCCTATTGTAAGAGAAAGTAACGGACTTGCAATGAGCTCTAGAAATAAAAGACTTTCTACCAAAGAGTTTGAAGAAGCTGCAATAATTTATTCTACTTTAAAGCAGATAGGTGGTTTTCTAAATGAGAATAAGTTAAATGAATTTAAAATTTGGGCAGCTAAACAAATTAATTCAAATAATTTATTTAAAATTGAATATATTGAAATTGTAGATTCAGAGTCACTTAAAATTGTTACCAACATAAAAAATCACAAATCAATAACTTGCTGCATTGCGGTTTTTTGTGGAGATGTAAGACTGATAGATAATATTCAGATTAATTTGTAATTTTGTGCGCTTTAAAAAAAGACAGTTTAATTAAAAACTTAACGATGAAAATCGAAGTATTAAAATCAAAAATTCACAGAGTTACTGTTACTGAAGCGAACCTGCAATATGTTGGTAGCGTTACCATTGACGAGGCACTTTTAGAAGCTTCAAACTTACTGGAAAATGAAAAAGTTCAGGTAATAAACCTAAACAATGGTGAAAGAATTGAAACCTATGTTATTAAAGGTGAAAGAAATTCAGGTGTAATTTGTCTAAACGGACCAGCTGCCAGAAAATTTTATGTTGGTGATATAGTTATAATTTTATCGTATTGCTCAATAGATTTTAACGAAGCCAAAACCTTCAAACCCTGGCTAGTTTTTCCAGACACTTCCACAAATCGCTTATTGTAAACACATTGAAAAAAACATTCCGAATAATTCTAAACTTTGTAGTTTTTCCATTAATCGGAATTATTCTTTTGTATTTAGCTTTTAAAAATGTTGATCTTCATAAATTATGGGATGATATTAAAGATGCTAATTTTTATTGGGTAGGTTTATCGTTGGTTTTTGCTCTTTTAGGCTTTGTTAGCAGAGCATTAAGATGGAAACTTTTAATTGAACCATTAGGTTATAAACCGTCAAATAAAAATGCTATTCTTGCTGTTTTTATTGCATACTTTGCAAACATTGCCATGCCAAGATTAGGAGAAATTACCAGATGCGGTTCACTTAATAAAACTGACGACATACCAATTGACAAGCTATTCGGAACAGTAATTACAGAAAGAGTTGTTGATTTTCTTTGTCTGCTTTTAATAATCGCATTTGTGCTAATTGTTAAATTTGAACAAGTGGGTGGATTCTTTGCTAAAGAAATATTCAATCCACTATATGACAAGTACTTTTCTTCGCCTACCTTTTGGGTTATTTCAATTTCATCAATAGTTATACTGATAGCTCTTATTTTCTTTATGAAAAAAAAATTAATGAAAATTACTGTTTTTCAAAAAATAAATAATTTCATTAAAGGTTTGGCAAATGGTCTTAAATCTATTTTTAAAATGAAAAAAGTCGGATTATTCTTTTTTCATACATTTTTTATTTGGGCTATGTATGTTCTTATGACCTACGTTGCTTTCTTTTCAATTGAACCAACAAAAAACCTTAGTTTTCTTGACGCATTCTTTATTCTTACAATTGGTGGATTAGGTATGTCGGCACCTGTTCAGAATGGTTTTGGAGCCTATCATTGGATTGTTTCTCTTGGTTTAATGCTTTATGGTATTTCTCAAGCTGACGGATTATTATATGCAACAATATGCCATGAATCTCAAACTTTAATGGTTTTGCTTACCGGTCCGATTGCTCTACTACTAGTCTTCTTTGCTCAAAAGAAAAAACTTTCTCAATCATAAATTGATATGGAAAAACTTGAAACTATTAAATCTAAAATTTATAGTAGTTGCTCTGACATAGAGTTCAAGAGAATACTTTCATTTTTGAATTTTAAGAATAAAAGCATTGTATTTACAAATGGTTGTTTTGATATAATTCATCGTGGGCATATAGAGTATTTAGCACAGGCAGCTCAGTTGGGTGATTATTTAATTATTGGTCTAAACAGCGATGAATCAGTAAAAAAGTTAAAAGGAGCAAACAGACCAATACAGGATCAACAAAGCAGAGCTATCATATTAGCATCAATGCAATTTGTTGGGGCAGTTGTTATTTTTGAAGAAGAAACTCCTTATAATCTGATTGAAGTAATAAAACCAAAATATCTTGTTAAAGGAAGTGATTACACTATTGATAAAATAGTTGGCAGCGATATTGTGATTAATAACGGAGGTGAAGTAAAAACCATTGACTTTATTGACGGATACTCTTCATCATCAATTATAAACAAAATTTCAAATTAGTTTTATAATTTCAATCTTTAAATAAATTTTGTTGTTTTAGTAAAAAAATGTAGATTTGTTTAAAATTCAAACTGTCATGAGAGCTAGGATTCTATTTATTTGCTTAATAATAGCTTCAATAACTTTTGTTGGATGCAAAAAATCTAAACAAAATAAACTAACAGGCTCATGGGATTTATTGCCTCAAACCGCTGCCCAACAAGGAAATAAAATTGTATATAAATTTGATTCCGACAATAAGCTATATGTTATTACAGATACAATTGTTGACACTGCAGATTATGAATTAAAGGCTGATTTTACAAAGTATTATATTGTAATGAGAAATGTTGATGCATATACAGATGCAAGTTATTATATTGAAAAATTAAATAATAGAATTCTTGTTTTACAGTGTCAATCACCTTATAATCGTAAAGAATTTACACGTCATGAGGAATAGTTCTTATGAAACGATTCGCTTTTATCTTTGCAATACTTATTAGTTGTTCAATATTTTTTATCAGTTGTCAAAAGAAAAAAGAAGAAAAGATTTTAGGCAGCTGGCAATATGTTTACTTAACTAATGTTGGTAACACAACACAGATCTGGAATTTTACTGAAGATTTTAAATTTATTACAAAAATAACAACAGATACAGTTGTTTACGATACTGCTAACTGGTCAATTTCTGCAAAAGCATTATCGCCAACCTTATTAAAAATTAATGGCATAAAACGAGAAATTGATGGAACTTATAAAGTTTTAACACTTAACAGAAAATATCTGATAATTCAAAGAATTATGCTTGATAATGGTAGCTCTGAGGGTGCATTTAACAGAATTGAATTTGTAAAAGCTAATTAAAATGGCTAAACAAAAAACAGCTTTTTTCTGCAGTAACTGTGGTGTTGAATCTTCCAAATGGATTGGTAAATGTCCTTCATGTGGAGAATGGAATTCATATATAGAAGAACCGGTAATAAAATCTGTAAAATCTGCAAGCGGAAAAACCAGAGATGCTGCTAGTCCTAAACTTGTAACTGACATTACAATTGCTCCTGAGCCAAGATTAAACACAAAATCCGTTGAACTAAACCGTGTTCTTGGCGGAGGTCTGGTTCCAGGTTCGGTAATATTAATAGGCGGTGAACCAGGCATTGGAAAATCAACACTAATGTTACAATTTTCACTTAGAGTCAGTTCATATAAAATAATGTATGTTTCGGGCGAAGAAAGTGAACAGCAGCTTAAATTACGTGCCGACAGAATTGGAGGTAAAGGTGAAAATTGTTATATTTATTGCGAAAGCATATTAGAAAATATTCTTCTTCAGTTTGACAAAGTAAATCCTGATATAATAATAATAGATTCCATTCAGACAATTCAATCAGAAAGAATAGAATCTTCACCTGGTACTGTTGTTCAGGTTCGCGAATGCACTGCCTCGTTACTCAAATACGCAAAGGAAAACAACAAACCTATATTTTTAATCGGACATATAAATAAAGAAGGAAATATTGCAGGTCCAAAAGTTTTAGAACATATGGTTGATACAGTTCTTGCTTTTGAAGGTGATTTAAATAATTTATACCGAATTCTTCGTTCAACCAAAAACCGTTTCGGTTCAACAAGCGAAATCGGAATTTTTGAAATGCAAAGTACAGGTTTAAAAGAAGTTCCTAATCCTTCTGATATTTTATTATCACATACTGACGAAATTTTAAGTGGAACCGTTGTTGCTGCTACTATTGAAGGAATAAGACCAATATTAATTGAAGTTCAGGCTTTGGTTAGCTCAGCCGCATATGGTAACCCGCAACGATCTTCAATGGGTTTTGACCTAAGAAGACTAGGCATGTTGTTAGCTGTTCTAGAAAAAAGAGCAGGTTTCCGACTTTCTGCAAAAGATGTATTTTTAAATATTGCTGGTGGATTAAAAGTAAGCGACCCTGCAATTGATTTAGCAGTTATTGCAGCAGTTCTTTCTTCTGATTTAGACAGACCGGTTTCAAAAGATATTTGTATTGCAGGCGAAATTGGCTTAACAGGTGAAGTACGTCCAGTATCTCGTGTTGAACAGCGAATAGGAGAAGCAGAAAAATTAGGATTTAAAAAAATGCTTATCTCAAAATATGGTTTAAAAGGAATAGACCTTTCAAAATACAAAATTCAAATTTTTACCGTTGCTAAAGTTGAAGAAGCATTTAAAATTCTTTTTCATTAAAAAATAAATCAGATGAAAACATTTTTCATATTTTTTGTAATGTTATTTAATTTTGCAGGTTATAGCCAGCTAATTGAAAAAAACCTATATGCTAAATCCTATATTGATAAAAAAGCACCTGAATTTCACGTAACAAAATGGTTAACAAATCAACCAGAAATGAAAGGTAAATTTTTATTAATTGATTTTTGGGCAACATGGTGTGGACCATGCCGTAAGGCAATTCCGGAATTAAATAAGTATAGTAAAACCTTTAAAAAAGATTTAATAGTAATTGGCATTTCTGGCGAAAAAGAAGAAGTAATTAAAAGAATGAAAACTCCTGAAATTGAATATTACTCGGCAATTGACTCAACGCGACAAATGGAAAGGACTTTGGAAGTAAAAGGTATTCCTCATGTAATTTTAGTTGACCCCGACGGGATTGTACGCTGGCAGGGCTTTCCATTACTAGAAGGGTTTGAATTAACAGAAAAAGTAATCGAAGATATTATTAATAAGTATGGTAAAAAATAAATCTTCGTAATTAATTTACATAAAAAATAAAACTTTTTAATTACCATCCACCCTAACTGCTAAAGCTTCCTAAAAACTTAATAACCCAAGAACTTTAAACTTTTTAACTTAAAGGTCCACCCCTTCTAAAATATCACCTCCGGGCTGTTCCTCGTCTTTTGATTTACTACAATCAGCGTTTACTTTCATGCTTTTAGGTTTTTCAAATTTATCGGAAGTAGAATAACCTAGTTTTTTATCAGCATAAACTTTTTCCATATAATATGCCCAAATAGGTAAAGACATACTTGCACCCTGTCCGTTCTCAGTACTGGCAAAGTGAATCCCCCTATCCTCGCCACCTGCCCAAACACCTGTTGCCAAACGAGGAGTTAAACCAATATACCAACCATCAGAGTTATTTTGTGTAGTACCGGTTTTTGCTGCTATATCACCTTCAACTTTATATTTTCCTTTTACGCGCCAACTGGTACCAAATGAAACAACTCCTCTTAATAATTCTATCATCAAATAAGAAGTTTCTTCACTAAAAGATTCGGTTCTTGTAGGTTTAAAAGTTGATAACACATTACCGTTTTTATCTGTAATTCTTGTCACAAATATTGGCTGAGTATAAATTCCTTTATTTGAAAAAGTAGTGAATGCGCCGACCATTTCTGCTAAACTAAGTTCGGGGGTACCAAGACAAATAGATGGAACTGCATCAATTCTACTTCTAACTCCCATTTTTCTTGCCACATTAATTACTGCATCTGGGCTATAACGTTTCATTAGCCATGCAGAAATCCAATTTACAGAATTTGCTAAAGCCCATTTTAAAGTTACCATTTGTCCATCGCGTTTTGTTTTTCCGCTATTTTTAGGCACCCAGATATTTCCATCTGGTAATTCAAAAGTTACCGGAATAAGAGGAACTTCATAGCAAGGAGAATAACCTTCCTGCATAGCCAATGCATAAAGAAATGGTTTAAAAGTTGAGCCAACCTGACGTTTACCGGATTCAACCATGTCATATTGAAAATGCTTATAATTAAAACCTCCAACATATGCTCTTACAAAACCAGTTTGTGGCTCCATTGACATTAAACTTGCACGTAAGTAATATTTATAATACTTTATTGAATCCCATGGAGTTAAAACTGTATCAATATCTCCTTTCCATGAAAAGACTGACATTTGTGTAGGCTCATGAAATGTTTTTTCAATTTCAGTTGAAGACAACCCTTGTGATTTTAAAACTCTATATCTCTCACTTCGCCTCATTGATAGGTTCATTGTTTCTTCAATCTGATCTTTACTCATATTCCATGCATATGGTGCTTTATCTCTCCCTTTTTGTTCTTTAAAAAACTTTGGTTGCATTTCGTCTTTTAAATGTCTTGCTACAGCATATTCAGCATATTTCTGCATTCTGGAATTTAATGTTGAATAAATTTTTAAACCATCTTTATAAATATCATAAGGAGTTCCATCAGGCTTTAAATTTTTATTGCACCAACCGTAAAGTGGATTAGTTTCCCAATTCAACGAATCTTCATAATATTTTTGTTTGTCAATATAATTTTCTTCGATAGGCTCTTTTGCATCCATAATGGTTCGTAAATATTCTCGGAAATAGGTTGCAATACCTTCCTTATGATCAGCTCTTTGAAAGTGAATATCCAATGGTAAAAGTTTAAGCGAATCAAACTGTGCTTCAGTAATGTAATCGTACTTCTTCATCTGACTTAAAACTACATTTCGTCTTTCTTTAGTTAAATCGGGGCGACGAATTGGGTTATATAAAGAAGGATTTTTTGCCATTCCAACAAGCATAGCTGCCTGTTCTAATCTAAGTGAGTCGGGATCTGAATTAAAATATATTTTTGATGCTGATTTTACTCCAACTGCTAAGTTTAAAAAATCGAACTTATTGAAATACATTGTTATAATTTCTTCTTTAGTATATCTTTTCTCAAGTTTAACTGCCATTACCCACTCACGTAGCTTTCTTATTATTTTTGAAAAGAAATTCGAGAAATTCTCGCGTGGAAAAAGCATTTTTGCTAACTGCTGAGAAATTGTACTCCCACCACCCTTGCTGCCTATTCCCGTTACAGCTCTTACAATTGCCTTTAAATCAACTCCTGAATGAGAGTAAAACCTGGCATCCTCAGTAGCTACCAATGCTTTAACTAAATATGGAGATAGATTTTCAAATTTTACACTCGATCTGTTTTCTAAAAAATAATTTCCCAAAACAACTCCATCACTCGAAATAACTTCTGAAGCCTGATTGTTTTTCGGATTTTCCATCTCAGGGAAGCTCGGCATATAGCCAAAATAACCTTCAGAAATAAAGAAGAATAATAAAAAAATAGAGATAATTGGAAAAATAAAAATAAACCATAAAATTTTTATATATTTCTTAAAAGCCTTCTGATCAGTATTATTGACTGTTTTTTTTTCCATGATTTAGTCCAATATTATATATATATTATTATTAAAAAAAGGATAAAAGTAATCCTAAAAAGAAAATATTTAAATTGCACCCCAAAATTACAAAAAATAGATGGAAGAAAATTTAGTCATCGTAGAATCTCCTGCAAAGGCCAAAACTATTGAGAAATTTCTAGGAAAAGGATACCTCGTTAAATCAAGTTTTGGACACATTCGCGACTTAGCAAAAAAAAATCTTGGCGTTGACATCGACGATAACTTTAAGCCAAATTATGAAGTTCCGGAAGATAAAGTTAAAACAGTTAATGAACTTAAGAAACTTGCAAAAGGCGCAAAATTCGTATGGCTTGCATCTGATGAAGACCGTGAAGGAGAAGCAATTTCGTGGCATCTTTTTGAAACATTAGATTTAAAAGAAGCTAATACAAAAAGAATAGTTTTTCATGAAATTACTAAAGAGGCTATAAATAATGCTATTAAAAATCCAAGAGGTATTGATTATAATTTAGTTAACGCACAACAAGCACGCAGAATTCTTGACAGATTAGTAGGTTTTGAACTCTCACCATTGTTATGGAAAAAAATTCGTCCAAGTTTATCAGCAGGTAGAGTTCAGTCAGTTGCAGTAAGATTAATAGTAGAAAGAGAGCGTGAAATATTTGCATTTACAGCTGTTTCACAGTATAAAGTTTCGGGAATATTTATTATTACTGATAAAGACGGAAAAAAATATGAATTAAAAGCAGACATTCAAAAAGGTTTTAATACTAAAAAGGAAGCTCATGCATTTCTTGAAAAATGTAAAAACTCAACCTTTACAATTACAGATATTCAAACAAAACCTTCAACAAAATCTCCTGCTCCACCATTTACTACTTCTACACTTCAACAGGAAGCAAGCAGAAAACTTAGTTTTTCAGTTGCCCAAACAATGACTTTAGCTCAAAAATTATATGAGGCAGGACATATTACATATATGAGAACCGACTCGGTTCATTTGTCAAACCTTGCAATAGCTGCATCAAAAAAAGAAATTGACGAAAAATACGGTAAAGAATATTCAAAAACCCGCCAATTTAATACAAAATCAAAAGGTGCTCAGGAAGCTCACGAAGCAATCAGACCTACATACTTTAATAATAGCACTATAGCTGTTGCTGGTAACGAAAAAAGATTGTATGAACTAATCTGGAAAAGGGCTATTGCTTCACAAATGAGTGAGGCTCAAATTGAAAAAACTATAGTAACGATCAATTCATCAAATGCATCAGAAAGCTTTATTGCAACAGGTGAAGTAATAAAATTTGACGGTTTTCTAACAGTTTATATGGAATCGACTGATGATGAAACTGAAGATGAAGTTGGGTCATTATTACCTCCTATGCAGAAGAATCAAAAAATTGAAATGAAAAACATTTCTGCTTTTGAGAAATTTAATCATCATCCTCCAAGATATTCTGAAGCCAGCTTAGTTAGAAAATTAGAAGAACTTGGAATAGGCCGTCCTTCTACATATGCCCCAACAATTTCTACAGTTCAAAACCGTGGATATGTTATTAAAGAAGACAGAGCAGGTAGTGAAAGAGAAGTTGTGGTTATTACATTAAGCAACAATAACATTTCAGAACAAATTAAAAAAGAGAACTTTAACTACGAAAAATCAAAATTATTTCCAACCGATACTGGTATAATTGTTAATGATTTTCTTTTAGAGAATTTTTCAGACATACTCGACTTTAATTTTACTGCTTCAGTAGAACTTCAGTTTGACGAAATTGCCGAAGGAAATAAAGATTGGGCAAAAATGATTAAAACTTTCTACAAAACTTTCCATAGTAAGATTGTTGAAAGTACAGGAAAAAATCAAAAAAATATAAGCGAAAGATTATTAGGTACAGATCCAGTTTCAGGAAAGCCTGTTTATGTTAAATTTGGCAAATACGGACCACTTGCTCAGCTAGGTGACAATAACGAAGACGATAAACCTCGTTTCTCAAGTTTACAAAAAAGCCAGTATTTAGAAACTATAACACTTGAAGAAGCTCTTTCATTGTTTATACTACCAAGAAAATTAGGATTATATAATGGAAAGGAAATTTCAGTAAATATTGGAAGATTTGGCCCTTACGTTTTACATGACAGTAAATTCTGCTCATTAAAAAAAGGTATTGATGACCCTTATACAATTAATTTAGAAAGAGCAATTGAAGTAATTATTGAAAAACAAAATCAGGCTGCAGCAGCTGCTTTACGCGATTTTAAAGAAGATCCTGATTTACATATTATAAAAGGTAGATACGGTGCATATATTAAATATAAGGATGAAAACTATAGAATTCCTTCAAAAACTGACTGGAATACTCTGACCTACAATGATTTTATCGAAATAATTAAACAAAGTCCCGAGAAAAAGCCAAAGCCCCAGAAAAAAGCAGCTGTGGTTAAAAAATCAACACCAATAAAGAAAACAGAAAAGACAAAAAAAGTTGCACCTGCAAAAAAGGCTAGCTCAAAAAAGAAAACAACAGTAAAAAAGAAAGCAAAGTAGAAAATAATGTATCAACTACAAGATTTTTTTAATCCTGTAAATATCTCAAATATCACTAACGAAAGTTTTAGCGAAAAATCGAGATTTGAAAATAAAATATTAATTAATTCTACTAAAAAACCTTTATCTGATTTAGGTAAAACTAAAGTTGCGATTTTTGGAGTCTGGTCAGATAAAAATCAGGAATCAAATGCAAGCAATCTGATCAGAAAATTTTTATATTCATTTTTCACACCTTATAATATAAGTGCAGCTGACTTAGGAAATCTAAAAATAGGGAAAACTAAAAATGATATTATTTATGGTGTTAGGGAAGTTATAAGTTATCTACATACAAAAAAGATAACATCCATTATTATTGGTGATAACAATAATCTACCTTTTGCTAATTATTTGTCTTTTGAGGAAACAAAAAATCCTGTGAACATTGTTTCAATCGATTCTGCAATTTCGTTAAAACAAAAAGAAACTAAAGATCAGGAAACACATTATCTGCCTAAAATTGTTATGAGAAATAACAATTGTCTGTTTAATTTTTCATTAATAGGGTATCAATCCTACTTTGTTTCTCCTGAAGATATTAATACTCTTAACAAATTATACTTTGATACTATCAGATTAGGAATTGTAAAATCAAACATTTCTGAGATTGAGCCATTAATAAGAGATGCAGATATTTTTGCTTTGCACTTAAATTCTATTCAAGGTTATTATAACTATAAAGAAAATATTAATTCACCCAACGGTTTAGATGGTCGTGAAGTATGTCAGTTATCCAGATATGCAGGTTCAGGTGATAGAACTTCTTCATTTGGAATATATGGGTTAAGTAATAATAATAATGAAGCAATGCTTGCAGCACAGGCAATATGGTATTTTTTAGAAGGATTTTCACAAAGAATACATGAATCTCCTTCAAAAAAAGTCAAATCACTATTAAAATTTCATGTTGAAGTTGGAAAAGATACCTCAATTACATTTTTTAAAAGTTCTAAAACCGAAAGATGGTGGATGGAAGTACCATATCCTAAATCTGGTTTTTCAAAAAGCTTAATAATATCATGCTCTTATTCAGACTATAACAAAGCTTGTAATGGTGAAGTTCCTGACAGATGGTGGAAATATTTTCAAAAAATATGTTGAAAAACAATACATAACACAACAATTTAAAACAATCCATCGTTAATAATTCTGAAAATATATTAAAGTTCTAAAAAAATAATATCAACAAGTAAAATAAAAATATAAAAAAAAATATCAGATAAATGCCAACAAATTAAAACCTTTCTAAAGTCTTATCGTACAAAGTTGAAAATTTTAGAGAGTTATTAACCGAAAAGTGTTGGTAATATTTGGATGTAAAGAATATTTTTATTTACTTTACCAAGTGATAAAGTGATGTTTAAACATAACAAACCGAGAAGTAAATATTTGAATATGAGGAAATTAATTTCTCTTTTTATCTTAGTTTTTGTGGGTTTTAGCCTGTTAGCACAGCAAGATCCTCAATTAAGTTTAAATAAATACAATATTTTACCAGTTAATCCTGGATTTGCTGGTAGTAATGAAGCTATTTGTGCTTCATTACTTTATCGTCAACAATGGATGGGTTTTGACGGAGCGCCTAAAACGATGATATTTAGTGGCGACATGTCAATTCCAAGCATTAGCAGTGGAGTTGGAATAAATGTAATGAGTGATAAACTTGGATTTGAGAAGAATACATTTCTTAATCTGAATTATGCTTATAAATTAAAAATAGGCGACGGCTCATTAGGAATAGGTTTAGGTTTTGGATTCTTAAATAAATCATTAGATGGAGAATGGAAAACTCCTGATCAGTTAAATAACCCAGGTACAAATCCATACCTAGACCCTTTGATTCCTCATTCAGAAAACAAATTCGTTTTTGATGCAAATCTTGGAGTTTTCTATAGAGCAAAAGGCGATAAAATTTATTGTGGAATATCGTCAACTCACTTAACTCAACCAGATTTGAAGTATGAAGCAGGAAAAATGCCTTTCGTTGCAAGACATTATTATGTTATAGTTGGATCTTTTATTCAGTTACCAGATAAAAACTGGGGTTTAATTCCTTCTGCATTTATTAAATCAGATGGTAAAACAAATCAATATGATTTAAATGCTATGATAGAATACCGCAAACAATTCAGAGGTGGAATTTCTTACAGATTTGGTGATGCAATTGTCGCAATGGTAGGATTCACAACTCAATCAAATATAACCTTTGCTTTAGCATATGATTTTACGATCTCAAAACTTAAATCATATGAAAGTGGCTCTGTTGAGTTTATGGCAAAATATTGCTTTAATCTTAAGAAAGCTGGTCCAAGAGGTACATCACGTAGTGTTAGATTTTTATAATTAATAATGAAAATTGGAAGTTCTCATATAAATAAATGTCCTATGAAAACTTTAGTGTTAATTTTGTTTCTTTTCCTTGCAATAGTTGGTCTAAACAGCTGCTCTAATACCGGTAACGGCGAATTAGTAGGAGTTCCCAATCGCGAGGCATGGTTTGAACCGCAACCTTATGGTATGCTTTTCTGCCAAGCAGGTAGTTACAATATGGGTCCTGATGATCAGGATGTTCCATGGGCTATGACTGCTGAAACCAAAACAGTTTCTATTGCTCCATTTTGGATGGACGAAACAGAAATTACAAACAACGAATATCGTCAGTTTGTGAACTGGGTTCGCGACTCCATAGCTTCAAAGCTACTTGGTGCGCAATTAGAACAGTTTCTAAGAACTGAAAATGATTTTGGTGAAGAAGTAAATCCTCCATTTATTAATTGGGAAGAACAAATTAAATGGAATGATCCTGAACAAAGAGAAATTCTTAACGAAATGTTCTTACCTGAACATGAACGTTTCTATCGCCGTAAGGAGTTAGATACAAGAAAGTTAAATTTCGAGTATTTCTGGCTAGACTTAAGACAGGCTGCAAAAAAATATGATTTCAATAATGAAGCACGCCGTGCTTGGAATGCAGACGAAAACAAATATGATGGTGAAGTTACTGACTATAATTATAAAAGTGCTACCAAAGGTCAGAGAATTGCAGTAAAAGATCGTTCATCATATATTGTTCGTGATGTTGTAAATATTTATCCTGATACACTTTGCTGGATTAGTGACTTTACATATTCATTTAACGAACCAATGGCAAGTTATTTCTGGCATCCTGCTTTTGATAATTACCCTGTTGTTGGTGTTTCATGGAGACAGGCACGTGCTTTCTGTGTATGGAGAACACAATTATTAAATAGCTACTTCCTTGAATCAATGGGTGAAACTTTTGTTCAGGATTACAGACTTCCTACAGAATCAGAATGGGAATATGCATCAAGAGGTGGGCTAAAAGGTTCAATGTATCCTTGGGGAGGTTACTATACTCAAAATTATAAAGGTTGTTATATTGCAAACTTTAAACCTATGCGTGGTAATTACACAGCTGATGGTGGAATATATCCATTAGTTGTTGCTAGTAACGATCCTAACGAATGGGGTTTATATGATATGGGAGGGAATGTATCAGAATGGACAAATAATGCATTTGATGAATCTGCATATAGTTGGACAGATGATTTAAACCCAGATTATCAATATGAAGCTTTACCTGATGACCCACCAGTACGTAAACGTAAAATTATTCGTGGTGGATCATGGAAAGATATTTCATATTATATGCAATGTGGTACACGTTCATTTGAATATCAGGATTCTGCAAAATCATATATCGGTTTCCGTTGCGTACGTCAGTACTTAGGACGCGACTTTAGCGATGGTGGTTCAGGATCACAAGTATATTAATTCATTATTGGCTGTAAAATAAATAATTAATTATTGTCTAAACTTTAAAAACTTTAACACAATGGGATTTAATTTTGGCGAACTTGTTCAAACTAGAGGTTGGAAAAACTTCATGTCAAAAGTATATGGCATTGGAGCAGCAGTAGTGCTCGTAGGTGCTATGTTTAAAATTATGCACTGGCCTGGTTCAGGTATTATGCTTGTAATTGGTCTTTCTGTGGAAGCATTTATCTTTTTCACATCTGCTTTTGAGCCCCTTCACCAAGAATGGGATTGGAGTTTAGCTTATCCAGAATTAGCAGGTATGCATGACGAAATTGAAGACCATGATGTAAAGAAAAAAGAAATTGATACAAAGAAAACCGCTCTTGAAAAATTTGATGCATTAATTAATAATGCAGAAATAACACCTGAGCTTTTTGAAAAATTAGGCAATGGTTTACGTTCTTTAAATGAAACTACTGAAAAACTTTCAGATGTTTCTGAGGCTTCTGTTGCAACAAATAACTATGTTGCAAGTTTTGAAAAAGCTTCAAATAAAGTAAATGAATTTGCTGATTTATATGGTAAATCAGCACAGGAATTAAATAATTCAGCAAGCGGACTAGCTAAATCATATGAAAAATCTGCTGAAATTGTAGCCGGATCAGTTGGAACATTTGCTGATACTATGTCACAAAGCGGAACAAAAGTAGCTGTGATGGTTACTGAATCAGGTCAAAAATTATCAGAATCTTATGGAAGATTGGCTGAAGCAATGAATGCAGAATTTGAAAACACAAAAACTGGTTCAAAAGGTTATGCAGAACAACTTCACCTTATGTCTAAAAACTTAACTGCATTAAATTCAGTATATGAACTACAACTTCAAGGTACAAACGAACATCTAGAATCCGCAAAAACATTATTTAGCGGTATGGAAGAAATTATGGTAAATATGAAAGAGTCTGCCGGCGATGTTAAAAAATATCGTGAGGAAATCTCTAAGTTAGGACAAAACCTAACAGCAATGAATACAATTTATGGCAATATGCTTTCTGCTATGAATTTTTCAAAATAATTTTTTCAAAACAGAGTTGTAATTGATATAAAAAGAATATTAGAATATGGGTGCAACCAATTGTCCCGAAACCCCGAGGCAGAAAATGATCGGAATGATGTATCTCTTTTTAACGGCGATGCTTGCATTGAACGTTTCAAAAGAAATACTTAATGCCTTCGTTGTTGTAAATAAAGGACTTCAGCAAACAAACGTCAATTTTACACAACGAAATGGATTTACTTATCAATCATTAGCTTTTGCAAAAGGTAACGATCCTAAAAAAGTAACTCCATACTACGATGCAGCAGAAAATGTAAAAAAACTTTCAAATGAACTTGATGCTTATATCAAAGATTTGAAAATTCAGATTATCAAAAAAGCTGACGGTGCAACTGATGCTGAAGCTGCTATTAGAGAGGAAGACATGATGAAATTTGAAGCAAAAGATAATCGTGATATTCCTCATTTATTTATGTTAGGTG
This sequence comes from Bacteroidia bacterium, assembly GCA_016218155.1. Taxonomy (NCBI): domain Bacteria; kingdom Pseudomonadati; phylum Bacteroidota; class Bacteroidia; species Bacteroidia bacterium. Next base: position 218,622 of record JACREQ010000032.1, on the reverse strand, counting down.
AAGCTGGTGACGGTTCTCAAGGCGAAGCCAGAAATCTTAAAAATAAATTAATTGACTTTAAAAAGAAAGCTTTGGATTTATTAAGAGATCCTAAAATTATTCTTAATAAAAAGGATACTGTAATTAAAAAGTTAGGTGAATTAGGTATTAATACTGATGATGATAAGAACTTTGATCCTGACAAACCAGATGAAAAATATTGGGAAACTAAATTATTTGCCGAAATCCCTTGTGCTGCAACTTTAACTCTTTTAACTCAGATTCAAAATCAGGTTAAAAATGCTGAAGCAACAGTAATTCAAACACTATTAGGTGGTATTGGTTCTGAGGATATTAAATTTGACGTTGTAGCACCACGTGTAATTCCTAAAAGTAATTACATAATTCAAGGTGACTCTTATGAAGCAGAATTATTTATTGCTGCATATAGTTCTACTGATACAACTTCTCAGGTTGTTATTGGTGAAGCATATGATTCAGTTAAAAATGAAATTATTAATCCATCTCAAACTATTAATTTTAAAGATGGAATTGGTAAATATATAGTACCAAACGCCGGTGGTGGAAGTCATACTTATTCAGCATTAATCAGAGTTTTTAATGCAACAACCGGTGTAATGACAAGTTATCCTGTAAAATCAGGTGGAAAATATGGTATCGAGTATAATGTTGCACCTCCTATGGCAGTTGTATCTCCTACTAAAATGAATGTTTTATATATTGGTGTTGACAATCCTATTGAAATATCTGTTCCAGGTTTCAGAGATGACCAAATTTCTGCAAACTGTTCAGGTGGTTCATTAGTTAAATCCGGAAAAGGTTGGGTTGCCAGAGTTACAAAAGTAGGAAAATGCAATATTTCAGTATCTGCAAAAGATGATAAAGGTGGCTCTAAATCAATGGGATCAAAAGAGTTCCGTATTAAAAGAGTACCTTCTCCAGTTCCTACTTGTGGTGGTCAAAAAGGCGGTACAATTAGTAAAGGATTATTATCTGCACAAGCTGGTCCTGCTGCAACACTTGAAAACTTTGACTTTGAATTAAAATTCTCTGTTGTAAGTTTCAACGTTTCAGCAAGTATTGGAGGTTTTACTCAGGATGCTCCATCAAATGGTGGTAGATTTACACCTCAGCAAATTGACTTAATTAACAAAGTACCAAAGGGTAAAAAAGTTTATATTGAAAATGTAAAAGCTAAAGGACCAGATGGTACTGTAAGTGATATTGGTACAATTTCATTTAAATTAAATTAACCTAATAATTAAAGGTTATGAAAAAGATTATTTTAGTTCTGACAATTGCCGTTTTTATCGTTCCTTTTGCTAAAGCACAAGTAAGCGATGTATTAGACGGTGTTTATGTAAAGGAACATGTTCCTGCCCGTAAACCGGTTCCTTATCATCATTTGCGTGAAGCAGATATGATGTGGTCTAAAAAAATATGGAGAATGTTGGATCTACGTGAAAAAATTAATCATCCTATTTATTATCCCACTCAAAAAATGGATGATAGATATAGTTTAATTGACTTGTTGCTTTACGGGGTTGAATCAGAAGGACTTGTAGTTTATAATACAGGTGATGATGAATTCACAACTCCTATGACTGCTTTAGAATTAGATGATAAGTTTGGTGTAAAAAATGACACAGCTTATGTTGATGATCCTGAAACAGGAGAACAAGTGCAAAAAGTTTTTAAAGTTGAAAGAAACACTTCTGAAGTTACAAGGTTATTACTAAAAGAAGTTTGGTACTTTGATAAACAGAGAGCAATGTTAGAAGTAAGAATTGTAGGTATGTGTCCTATCAGAATGTATGAAAGAACTGCTACTGTTAATCAGGAAGTAACAGCTCCTACTGAAGGTGAAACTGAAGAAAAAGATCTTGAAATGAAACAAGTTTTCTGGGTTTATTTTCCAGCTGCACGTCCTTTATTAGCAAACCATGAAGTTTTCAATTCTAATACTGATTCAGAACGTCGTACATTTGATGATATCTTTTTTAAACGTCGTTTTAGTAGCTATATTTTTAAAGAAACCAATGTATACGACAACCGTCGTATTGGTGAATTTAAATATGGTTTAGATGCTTTAACAGAATCGGATAATATTAAAGATTTTATCTTCAAATTCGAACACGATTTGTGGGAATATTAATAGCATTAATAAAATAAAAAAACCGCTTATCAGCGGTTTTTTTATTTTATAGATTTTCTACTTTTAAATAAAAGTATCTCCTTTTTGAATTTTAATATCATTAACAATTTGTCTGATATGTTGCTCATCTTCTTTCTTACAAATTAGCAAGGTGTCATTTGTATCAACTAAAATATAACCTGATAATCCATTTATAACGACTAATTTATTTTCCGGAGTATTAATTATGCAATTCTTTGTATCATAAGTAACAGTATCGTTACCTTTTATTACATTTTGATTCTCATCTTTAGGTAAATTCTCGTAAAGCGAACCCCAGGTTCCAAGATCAGACCAACCAAAATCTGCAGAAATCACAAAAACATTTTTGGCTTTTTCCATTACCCCATAATCAATCGAAATATTTTTGCACTCGGAATATATTGAAGAAATTGCGTAATCCTCCTTATAAGTTGAAAAATGGTGAAGTGCTTCTTTAAATAAAATATCTACTTCATGAAGATGTTCCTCAAATGCACTCATTATTGATTTCAAGCTCCAGATAAATATTCCACTATTCCAGAAAAACTCCCCGCTTTCACAAAACACTTTTGCCATCTGAAGGTTTGGCTTTTCTGTAAAAGTTTTAACCTTTAATAATCCATCATCATATTTCTCTTCATTATTAACCTGAATATAACCATACCCTGTTTCAGGTCTTAAAGGTTTTATACCAATAGTTAGTAATGCATCATTTTTATTTGTAAAATCTAAAGCTTTTAAAATAGTTCTTTTAAACTCTTCAGTATTTATTATTAAATGATCAGACGGGGCAACAACAATATTTGCATTAGGATTGCGCTTTAAAATTGTATAATTAGCATATGCAATACATGGTGCAGTATTCTTTCTTTGAGGTTCTAATAAAACCTGTTCCTGTGTAAGCTCAGGAAGTTGTTCCAAAACTAAATCCTTATAATCTTTGTTAGTAACAATATAAATATTTTCAACAGGGCAAATATCTTTAAACCTATCAAAAGTTGATTGTAAAAATGTTCTGCCAGTATTTAAAATATCTAAAAATTGCTTGGGTTTATTAGTTCGGCTTAATGGCCAGAATCTACTTCCAATGCCACCTGCCATAATTATACAGAAATTATTAGTATTCATGTAATTATATATCAACTTGTTTTTATGGTAGGCAAAAGTAGGAAAATATAATAATAATACCGACCAATGTTAATTAAAAGATAAAGGAAATGATATAAACAATTGCAGTATAAGTCTTAAAATCTGAGAACTAGAAGTAGTCACTTTCAAATATTTGTTTCTTCAATTTCAGCTTCTTTATGTATTAAATACATTTTATTGTTAGATAAATCTTTACACAAATACCTTGATCTTCTTTTTTCAATAATTTTAACCGTCATACCCATTTTTAAACTCACACAAGAATTAATAGGAGTTCCATCTAATCGTTTTGGAATAGATATATTAAAATGATTATTAATTCTGTCAACAATCTTACTTCTGGAATTTAAAGAATAATCATATCTAATTACATAGTAATAGTGAATTGCTTCAGCTATTGGTTTTGGAAATAACTCATTCTGAATTGCCAAAACCAAATAATTCGAAAATGTTTTTTTCCATTCAATACCATGAGGTTTAATTTTTTTTCCAAAATCTTGAAAAGCTTTTAAATGAGCAAGCTCATGTAATAATGTTATCAAGAAAGAATAGATATCCAGGTTGCCATTAACTGTAATTCTTTGTTTTTTACCAGCAAAAGACTCCATGTAATCACCATATTTCGTTTCTCTAGCTTTTGTAACTTTTAAATGAAAAACAAGTCCGCGAGTTTCTCTTTCTATAAAAATTGCTGCACTTTCACCAATATATTTTGCTAAGTTTTTCTGGAAACTTAAACTCTCTTCTGTACCCATTAATATTTAGAAGTAAATTTTTGTAATTTAGCCATCAAATATACTAATTAATGCATTTATTTTTTCATCTTGGAAGGTACACTAAATTAATGGGAAAGGTGTTTTCGAGACCGACCAAGTCCCGTATTTTTTTTACTCAGATATTACGAGAAATAGATTCACTTGGTATAAACTCACTTGGAATAGTAATAATAATTGCATTTTTCATGGGTGTAGTTATTACTCTTCAAACTGCCTATAACATTGAAAATCCATTCATTCCACTTTATTTGATTGGTTTAGGCACAAGAGATTCAATGATACTGGAATTCTCTTCAACAATATGCGGATTAATATTAGCCGGAAAGGTAGGTTCTAATATTGCTTCAGAGATTGGTACCATGAGAGTTACCGAACAAATTGATGCATTGGAAGTAATGGGAATAAATTCTGCAAATCATCTAATTCTGCCTAAAATTATTGCTGCTGTTTTTATTAATCCGTTTCTTACTATCATAAGTATTTTCGTTGGAATTTTTGGTGGTTGGTTATCTGGTGTATTATCAGGAGCAGTATCAAGTGAAAATTACATTTATGGTGTTCAGTATGCATTTGAACCATTTTATGTTACATACTCATTAATTAAAACGCTATTTTTTGCTTTTATTATAACATCAGTTTCGTCATACGAAGGCTTCTTTTGTTCTGGTGGTGCATTAGAAGTTGGAAAAGCAAGTACAAAAGCTGTTGTATACAGTAGTCTCATTATTTTACTTTTCAATGTAATATTAACTCAATTATTATTAACTCATTAAAATATGATTGAAGTTAAAAATATTAGTAAACAATTTGAAGATGGTTATAAGGTTCTGGACGACATAAACATTGTTTTCGAAACCGGTAAAACAAATTTAGTAATAGGTCAAAGTGGATCAGGAAAAACTGTTTTACTTAAAACTCTTGTTGGGCTTCACGAAGTAGATGAGGGAAGTATAAATTTTGATGATAGAAATTTTACAACAATGAGTTTTAATGAAAGAAAACTTGTAAGACAAGAGTTTGGAATGGTTTTTCAAGGAGGTGCTTTATTCGACTCATTATCAGTTATTCAGAATGTAATGTTTCCTCTTCAGATGTTTTCTAAATTATCACAATCTGATAAATTAGAAAGAGCTAATTTCTGTTTAAAAAGAGTAGATATTATAAATAAAAACAAATTATTTCCATCTGAAATTAGTGGTGGAATGAAAAAACGTGTTGCAATAGCAAGGGCAATTGCCTTAAATCCTAAATACCTTTTCTGCGATGAACCAAACTCAGGTTTAGATCCTGTTACTTCAATACTTATTGATAACCTTATTAAAGAAATAACTGAAGAGTATCAGATAACAACTATTGTAAATACGCATGACATGAACTCAGTTATGGAGATAGGGGATAAAGTAGTTTACATTTATAAAGGGCACAAATGGTGGGAAGGTGACAAAACACAAATATTCGACACTGACAATAAAGAACTTAACGACTTTATTTTTGCAGCAGAATTAACAAAAATGATTAAACAAAAACGGGGTTAAAGTTTAATTAAAACTTGCAAGAATTGATTCAAAAATAATTTTGCCATCTGTATTTGAAAGTTCTTTATCAGAAGCTCTCTCAGGATGTGGCATCATGCCAAAAACATTTTTCTTTGCATTACAAATACCTGCGATATTTTCTATTGAACCATTAGGATTTGCCTCGCATCCGATATTTCCGGTTTCATCGCAATACCTGAAAAGAATCTGCTCATTTAATCTCATTGACTTCAGCGTTTCGCTATCTGCATAGTATCTCCCCTCCCCGTGTGCAATAGGTATTTTAAGCGCAGAATCTTTTTTAATTAATTTGGTAACAGCAGTATTATTGTTACTTGCTTTAATAAATGTGTTTTTACAAATAAATTTTTGATTTGTATTTGCTAATAAAGCACCTGGTAATAATTGTGTTTCACAAAGAATCTGAAATCCGTTACAAACACCAAAAACAAATCCTCCGTTTTCGGCAAATGTTATTACTTTTTCCATAATCGGAGAAAATCTGGCTATAGCACCTGAACGAAGATAATCGCCAAATGAAAAACCACCGGGAAAAATTACAGCGTCAACTTTCTTTAAACTTGTATCCTTGTGCCAAAGCTCAGTAACATCCTGCTTCATAATATCTTTAAGAACATAAATCATATCATGATCACAATTAGATCCCGGAAAAATAACAACTCCAAATTTCATGTAAAATATTTTTTTGCTTTGTTTCAAAGATAGAAATTTTTTTTCCTGAAAATTTTTAAGATTTTGAGTTTTTGAGTTTTTTTACAAAAAATATTTAACTGCTTAATTTGCTGATTTTGTTGAGAAAATATAAAATAGTAAAAAAGTTATTAATGTAATTGATTGGAGTTTATTTTTAAATAGTATTTTTGAACAGTTAAATGCTTTTCAATGGAAATTCGTGACGAGGAAATAAAAGAGTTTATAGAAATCTTTGCATCACTTTCTACTTATAATTTTTCTGATTACTCCGAGAAATCGTTTAGAAGAAGAATGGAAAAAATTGTAAATGATAACAATTGCACATTAACCGAAATAATTAAGAAAGCAAAAAACAACTCTACTTTCTTAGAAAAAATTGTTCGCGACATAACTGTTAATACTACTGAGCTTTTTAGAGACCCAAAAGTTTGGCTCGAAATTCAAAAAGAAATTATACCCAAACTAAAAACTCTTGATTCGATTAATTTATGGCATGCAGGATGTTCATCAGGACAAGAATTGTACTCGATGTTAATGTTTATGAACGAAAACGGATTACTTGAAAAAACTAACACTATTGGCACTGATATAAATACCGAAATATTAGAAGAAGCAGCAAAAGGCAATTACAAATACCGCTTTAATGTAGAATATCTGCCCAATTTTGATCAGGTGTTAAATACAATCTCCGAGAAAGAGAAAATTCCATATTCTAAATATATGGATATTGATCAGGCTAAAGATACTATTAGAATTAAACCATTTTTATTAAACAAAGCTTCATTCTTAAAACATGACTTAGTTAAAGACAAAAATATTTTTGGCAAAAAGTTCGATTTTATAATATGTAGAAACGTTTTAATTTATTTTAACAACAACTTGCAAAATAAAATATTTGATTTATTCTGGGAGAATCTGAATGATGATGGATTTTTAGTAATTGGTCTTCATGAAAGTATTATGGGACCAGCATCTTCTAAATTTACTAAAAAAGGACAATGTTACATTAAAAAGCCTTTAAACATGTAATCAATTATATGTTAAAGAAAAACTATAACACAACTCTCAATATTCTTAATGAAGATATAGTTCAGGCGATTAAAGAAATTATTTCAGACAAATTATATTTTGATCTAAATCAATTTGATAATTTTGTTTTAAGAAAAAGATTATCAGATGCATTTTCTTTTCTTAAATTATTACCTGAGCAAGTAATTGAGAAACCAGCATTATTAGATACTGAGAAAATAGATATTTTAACCGGATTCTTATTTCCGGGTGAAAACGAATTATTTCGTGATACAGACACTTGGATATATTTACGCGATAAAATTTTAAAAGAAATTTTAATTAAAGAAAATTCAAAAATATTAATTTATAATGCTACTACTGGGGAAGAACTTTATAGCATGTTAATTCTGCTTAACGAATATTTTCCTAATAATAATATTAATGTTCACATATCAAGTCCATCAAATTTTTCTATAAGTAAAATTAATGAAGGAATACTGGCTCAACCAAAAAACCGGTCTTCTTTATTAAATTTTAAGGTACTAACTTTAAATAAAGACGTTACAAAATATCTTGAATTAAATAACAACATATTATCATTTAAAAAGGATTATTTAACCAACAACGTGCATATATTAAACTACAAAGACCATATATCTAATAAAGTTGAATATGATTTAGTGATATGCAGAAATAAAACTTTAGTTTATTCCGATGTAAACACCTATTCTGTTTTTAAAGATATTATATCACTAATAAAACCAAAAGGCTATTTTGTTATTGGTACAAATGAAAATTTACCCAAAGAATTTTCTACTATGTTTAATGTTATTTCAAATAATGAAAAAATTTTTTGTAAAAAAAGCAAATGACAAATAAAACAATAATTATAGGTGGTTCGGCTGGAAGTTTTAAAATTGTAATGAAAATAATTTCAATACTTCCTAAGAAAATCGACATGCCCATATTTATTTGCTTACATAGACTACGTTCTGCAAGAAAAGGCTTTGCAGAAACACTGCAAATTAATTCCTCTTTAAAAATAATTGAACCTAATGATAAAGAAGTTATTGAAAACAATAACATTTACATTGCTCCAGCCAATTACCATATGTACATTTTAAAAAATGGAAGCATTGGGCTATCAGTAGAAGAAGAAATAAATCATTCAAGACCTTCAATTGATTTAGCTTTTTTTACAGCAGCAGAGTACTATAATAATAACTTACTTGGTATAATTTTATCGGGAGCCAATGATGACGGCGCAAATGGATTTCTTAAAATAAAAGAAAATAGAGGTTCAACTATAGCACAAGAACCAGATGAATGTGAAGTATCTGTAATGCCATTATCGTGTATTAATAATAAGAGTACAGATAAAATACTTACAGTAAAAGAAATTATTAAAGAAATACAAAATTTTATATCATATAACATTTGATTACCCTTATTTAAAAACTTTTCTATAACTTTAAGCCAAAATTATACGAAAGATGGCTGTTGAAACATCTAACCAACTTTCTTTTCTCTCATTGTTAAAGGAATTTGAACCTACAGTTCTTATTTCAAACACTATTTTATTTTACGAAGGTGAAGTTAACCATGAAATTACCAAGGCATTGACTTTCACAACAGAAAAGCATCTTATTGATAATGCAGAGAATCGAATGATTCAGAAAAAATTGTTTAATGTAATGATTGAGTGCCTTCAGAATATTGATAAACATGCTCTGGAATTTGCTGTAACAGAAAATTATTTAACAAAAAAAGGAGCCATTTTAGTTGCTGAATACCCAGACTCATATTGTATTTTAGCTGGTAATCCGGTTGATAAAAAACAAATGGAAGCCCTAACAGTTATAATAAATAATTTACAATCTAGGAAAAAAGAAGATCTTAGACATTTATATAAAAAACAACTTGAAAATGGAATGTTGTCAGAAAAAGGTGGTGCTGGTTTGGGTTTTATCGACATGTCAAGAAAAACCGGAAATCCACTGCACTTTGCTTTCTTTCCATTAGAAGGTGAACTTTCTTTTTTTGCATTAAAAATCACTATAACTAAATGATTATCCTATGGAAGCACTAAATATTAAATCAACAAATGATACTCCTCAGATTATTCTTAACAAAGACAATAATCAATTTGAGATATCAGGTAAAAGCTTACCAGAAGATGTAAACACTTTTTATGAACCAGTTTTTGAATGGTTCGACAAATATTTTCAAAACCCAAATCCAAAAACCATTCTGGTTTTTAACCTAGATTACTTAAATACAGCTTCATCCAAATCACTTCTTTCGCTATTCTTAGTTTTAGAAAATGCAGTAACAGCTGGTCACAAAGTTGAAGTAGTTTGGCAATACCTTGTAGATGATGAAGACATGTTTGATGTAGGCGAAGAATATTCAGAAATAATCAAAGTGCCTTTTACTTTTGTACCATTGGAAGTAGAAGACTAAAAGACTTCAGGTTTCTAGCCACATTTCATTTAAAAATTCTTTAATAACATTGTTATGTTACAAAAAACTTTAGAAATAGAATCTATGGAAAACATTGATTGGGGGAAATTACCATTTGGGTATCTGAAAACTGACTTTAATGTTAGAAGCGTTTACAAAAATGGATCTTGGAGCAAACTGGAAGTCTCAGATTCCGAATATATGCCTATTCACATATCAGCTACCGGTTTACATTACGGACAGGAAGCTTTTGAAGGCATGAAAGCATATATGGGAAAAGACGGCAAAGTGCGCATATTTAGGTGGATAGAAAATGCAAAAAGAATGCAACGTTCTGCTAAAGGTACATTTATGGCAGAAGTTCCTGATGAACTTTTTCATGAAGCTGTAGTTAAGGCTATTCAATTAAACAAAAAATTTATACCTCCATTTGGAACAGGCGCAGCACTATATATCAGACCATTGTTATTTGGCTCTGGTGGCGAAATTGGTGTAAAACCTTCTTCAGAGTATACATTTATAGTATTTGTTAGCCCGGTTGGACCATATTTTAAAGAAGGCTTTAATCCTGTAAAAATTGCGATAGTAAGAGACAGTGACAGAGCAGCTCCACTTGGCACAGGAACATTAAAGGTAGGCGGAAACTACGCAGCAAGCTTAAGAGGTATTGCAAAAGCACACGACTTAGGTTGCGGTTCTCCATTATATCTTGATTCTAAAGAAAAAAAATATATCGATGAAATTGGCGCTGCTAACTTTTTTGCTGTTAAGGATAACACTTATATAACAACAAAATCTGAATCAATTTTACCTTCAATAACAAATATGAGTTTAATTGATTTAGCAAATGATCTAGGATTAAAAACTATCAGAAGACCTATTGACATCGACGAATTAGATAGTTTTGAAGAAGTGGGAGCATGTGGAACGGCCGCTATTATTACCCCTATTGGTGAAATTATAGATCCTGATAAAAACAGAGTTTATAATTTTTGTAAAGATGGAAAACCGGGACCTATCTCGACTAAGCTTTATAACACTCTTGTTGATATTCAGTTTGGGAATATTTCCGATAATCATGGTTGGACAGAAGTAATAGAATTTAATTAATAATTTTTTAAACTTAAATTTTAGCAAATAATGCATTATTTGCTAAAATTTAAGTTTCTGATTTAATAATAAAAATCTGATTTTTTAGTTATTGGTAAATTAAATCAGTAAACATGCGTAACTTAATTTGTGCTTTTTTAATTTTATTTGCTTCTCAAGTCAATAGTCAGGTTGCTGTTGGTCATTGGAGAGCTCACTTACCTTATTCAACCGGAATAAATGTAGAACCTGCAAATGACAAAGTTTATTGCTTGTCAACCGGTGGCTTATTTGTATATTCATTAAATGATAATTCTACAACTACTCTTACTAAGATAAATGGATTATCAGATGTTGTAATTAGTGCATTACAATTTATACCGGAAAAAAATACACTTGTAATAGGATATGAAAATGGCAATATTGATTTAATTAAAGACAATACAGTTTATAACATATCCGACATTTTTAGAAAACATATAACAGGTAGCAAATCTATCAATAACATTAATTACATAAACGGAAAAACTTATTTATCCTGTGGATTTGGAATAATTGTACTTGATGTTGATAGAAATGAGATTAAAGATACATATTATATAGGCTCAAATGGGACCTACATTGATGTATTGGAAATGTGTTCAGATAATACATATTTATATGCTGCAACAACAACAGGAATTTATAAAGCCCTTGAAAGCAATCAAAATCTTGTAAATTTTGCAAACTGGTCTTTAATTGCAAACATTCCAAATCACGATAAAAAATTTGACCACATAGTTTATTTCGATAACCATATTTTAACAACATACAGTAACAATGGTTGGAACAAAGATACTACCTATATATACGATAATGTTTCATGGACAAAATTTGACACATCTATGAAAGAAATCACCAACATGGTTGTATCTGGGAATAAATTAATAATTTGTAGCTACTCTCATTTAAGAACCTATAATTCATTTAATGATTTAACAGGCACAAATTATTATGGTTTTTCACCTACAACAAACTCTTTACCTAGAGATGCAGAACTTTCAAATAATGGAACTCTTTGGATTGCAGATAATAATTTAGGATTAGTTTGGCAAAATGCTGGGATGTATAATTATGAATATACAACACCAAACGGTCCAAGCAAAAAAACAACTTTTTCTATAGTCGCCGGAAAAAATGAAGTTTATGCTGTACCAGGTGGGCACGATATTTCTTATAGAAATTTATGGAATAACGGTGAAATTTATAGTTTTAAAAACCAAAAATGGACAAACTATTCTGCGAATCAAATTCCTGAACTAAGTACAGCACCTGATATTACTGAGATTGCAATTAATTCAAATAATTCCAGTCAGGTGTTTTACGGATCATATGGAGGAGGTGTTTTCGAATTTAACAATGGAAATTTTGTAGCTAAATATGATTACACAAATAGTACTTTGCAACCTTACGATCCAAGCTTTCTTGTAACTATTATAGGGGGTATTGTTGTTGATGAAGATAATAATTTATGGGTTACAAATTCAGGTAGTCAGATTTATCCAAATTTATTAAGTGTAAAAAAGCCAAACGGACAATGGAAAAGTTTCTCATTATACAGTGAAGCAATTTCAAATGATATTAGTAAGATTGTTATAGATAAATACAAAACAAAATGGATGATTCTGCCACGTGGACGTGGTTTACTTGCCTTTAACGAAAATGGAACAATTGATAATATTAGTGACGATCAAAAAAAATACATAAGTGTTTCTGATGAAAATGGCGATGTGATATCAAATGCGGTTTATTCTATTGCTGTTGATAAGGATGGCATTATTTGGGTAGGAACAAATAAAGGGGTTCCATTTTATTATAATCCCGAAAATGTTTTCAATTCCAATTTTTATGCTCAGCAGGTAAAAATTCCGAATGAAAATCCAGGACAAGCAAATTATCTTTTGGAAGCCGAAACTGTTACAGCCATTGCCATTGACGGCGCAAATCAAAAATGGTTTGGTACCGAAAGTGGTGGCGCTTTTCTAATGTCGCCTGATGGAACTAAAGAAATTCTGCACTTTACTAAAGAAAATAGTCCGCTTTTAGCTAATTCCATAATAAGCATTGCTATAGAACCAGTATCAGGTGAAGTATTTTTTGCAACCGAAAACGGAATTATTTCTTACCGCTCAACTTCAACTGAGCCGGAAGAATATTTTCACGATGTTACAGTTTTTCCTAACCCTGTAAAACCAGGATATGATGGTATAATTGCAATAAACGGGTTAGTATCAAATGCCGATATAAAAATCTCTGATATTGTCGGAAATGTTGTATACCAAACAAAATCAGAAGGTGGTCAAGCAACATGGAACGGTAGAAAATTTAATGGTGAAAAAGTTCAGACTGGAGTTTATCTTGTTTTTTGCTCAAATGAAGATGGATCTAAAACCTTTATTACAAAGATTTTGTTTATCAATTAATTCAGTTTTCATTACTAAATATTAAATAAAACAGAAAATAATAGACTATAAATTTTCTGTCAATTTATTACAATCCAAACTTTTTATATATTTTTGAACTGAAACTAAGTTCAATTAATGTTTATACGGTGATAAACTCACCTTCTGTAACAATATGCTTTTTAATTCACTTCAATTTATATTATTTTTTCTTGCATTCTTCTTTATTCTTTTTAGCATACCCGCAAACACACGTAAATACTGGTTATTAATAGCAAGTTGCTATTTTTACATGGTCTTTAAACCTGTATATTTACTTATACTTTTAGCTGTAATATTAATTGATTTTTTTGCAGGCAAAAAAATTGAACACAGTAAGAAAAACAAGCTAATATGGCTAATTCTCAGCTTAGTCTCAAATATAGGTATTCTTGTTTTTTATAAATATTACAACTTCTTAAATGAAAATATTTCGATCTTATTAAACTTATTCGACACACAAAACCCAATTCCTGCTTTAGAAATTATATTACCAATTGGTTTATCCTTTCATACTTTTCAGGCAATGAGCTATACGATTGAGGTATATAGGGGAAAACAACCTGCTGAAAGAAATATTTTTACTTATGCCTTATATGTACTTTACTTTCCACAATTAGTTGCCGGACCAATTGAACGACCTCAAAACTTAATTCATCAGTTTAAAACCAGGATAGCCTTCAATTATGATAATATTACAAAAGGTCTATTTAGAATATCTTTAGGCTTATTTAAAAAAGTTGTTATTGCAGACAGACTTGCAATGTTTACAGATCCTGTTTTTAATGATTTATCAAGCTCAAACGGAATATCGGTTTTAGTTGCAACAATATTTTTCGCTTTTGAGATTTATTGCGACTTCTCAGGATACACAGACATTGCAATTGGGCTTTCTAATATGATGGGCATATCTCTAATTGAAAATTTTAAAAACCCTTATACATCTAAATCAATTAATGAATTCTGGTCACGTTGGCATATTTCATTGTCAACTTGGTTCAGAGATTATTTATACATTCCTTTAGGCGGGAACAGAACATCATATGCCAGATGGATGCTAAATATTTTCATTGTCTTTGCACTTAGCGGACTGTGGCATGGAGCCAGCTGGAATTTTATTATTTGGGGATTATTACACGGAAGCATGATTATTATTGAGAAATTGTTGGCAAAAATAAATTTCAAATTCAAAATTCCAACTGTAATAAAACTACTATTCACTTTTAGTTTTGCATGTTTTGCTTGGCTATTTTTCAGAATTAAAGAATTAGATGATGTATTTATTGCATTTAATCATTTATTAAATTTCGACTTTAGTGAAAGCTTACCAAAGGTTTTTAACAACATTGAACTAATATTCGCATTCCTATTAATTATTATTCTTTTAATTACAGAAAAATATATTAAAAGATATTTTATCAGAAGAAAAAGCATGTTAATATTAACAACTTTCAGTATATTTTTGTTGTGTTATTTGTTTGGAGAATTTTATTTTAAACAATTTATTTATTTCCAGTTTTAATGAAACTATTGATTAAAATATTAAGTTTTCTTTTGGGATGTTTTATAATTTGTATTATTACTATATCGAGCAATTCACAATGGTTTACAAAATTATGCTCTTACCTCCCTTCATATCCATATGGTGACTTGTATTTATTTTCAAGTATGCCCGGTTATCAAATACCCCTATATAAACATAACATAGTTACCGATGATACTACAAAAACAAATGTTGCACTTACCATACTTGGCGATAGCTACATGAGAACATATGACTCTTCAAGCTTTTGCGCCAAACAATTTCAGTTTGTTCACTGGGATAATGCACCCGACACAATACCTGAACTTGATAAATCAAAAATCAATGTATTAATAATTGAAACAACCGAAAGATATTGCCGTTTTAGATTTAAAATAAAAAATCCAATTTTTATTGGAGTAACAAATAGCAAGAAAGAAGACATTACTGAAATTAAATTAAGTGCCGAAGATAATTTACAAGCACTTATTACAAATAAAGATTTTATAATGCCATTAAAAGAATTAAAAGCATATATGTACTTAAAATGCTTTGACAGATTTGACGTAAGAGTTGCCAAACCAGATGGAAGCGGAAGATTATATTTAGATGAAACTGTTAATCCGGAATTAAGCTCATCATGTTATTATCCTGTCGGCGACTTTGAAGTAAGCGAACTTGTTGAAAATATTAACATACTACAAAACGATGCAAGAAAAATGGGTTTTGATAGAATATATTTCTCAATTATTCCGAACTCGGCAAGTATATATAAACAATCGGAACTACCATATAATAACATTATAGAAAAGATTCAGAATAATCCGAAATTAAAAGTTCCGTTTATTAATGCATACCACATATTAAAGAAACAAACAAATCCTGTTTTTTACTGTAACGATTCTCATTGGAACAGCTTTGGTCAAAGAATCTGGCTGACCTACACAAATGAATTATTAAAAGTTGCTAAAAAGTAGATACAGATTAGAACTTAAATTGCATACTCACTCTTATCCCCCACTTCGCAATATTTGGGTTATCTAAATATGAAAACCTCCATACCCCATCAACACGCAATATTTTAAATATATTCTCAATACCTATTCCACCTTCTACATAAGGCTTTAAGTGATTAAGATCTTGTTTGCCATCTAAAGTTCCTAAACCCTCAGGGAAAACCATAACATCAAGATTTTTTCTTTCTAAGCTGCCTATTAATCCTTTTCCCCAAACAACTTCGCGCCATTTTAGTTTTCGTAACAAAGGAAATTTATTTAAAAATAACCCGTCAAAATAATGAGTCCATGTTAGACTCAACCATTGGTCGCTTACAAATTCATAATAATTCATTAAATTAAATGAATACTCATCATAAAAATAAGTCTGGTTTCCTTCGTGCATTTTTAAAAGCGGATAAGGCAAAGTTCCCCATATTTTACCGCCTTCCAACACATATTTAGAATACCCGAAAGGATAAATATTAAACCAATGGTCAACCGTAAGAATGAGTTTGTGATATGGGAAAGTGTTATCCCACACCCCATCCAATCCATAAGAATAATTAACATTAAGCACAGGATATTTCGTACCCAGACTAATTCTGTCAAACTCGCCCATAACAAATTTCTCATTATATGCAAAGCGGGTATTTAAGATTAAATCAGAAGTATATAGAATTTTTTCATTAATAATTTCATTTCCGCTTTTAATATCAAATGCAATACCCGGCATTGGTGACATTTCGCGGTGTTTAAAAATTAAGTTATTAGAAAATCCTTGAAACCACTCATGTTCGTAATTAGCTTTATACTCTTGCACCATTGATAATTTATCACTTGAACCTCTTCTTAATGCCGACGCAAGAATGTTATCTTCTTTAAATGCATTTACCGATTGCCCTAATTGCTCCAAATCGTGTTTGTATGCTAACGTTACTCCGCGCCGAGGGTTTTTATCAAACATGTAAATAAATTTCCCTCCGTATTTAAATCTCTCATCCTTTGTTCCGTAAGCTGCATAAGTTTCAACCATAAATTTTTTACTCATGGCATTACTTGTTCTAAGTCCAAACCTAAAACGATTTCCTTCTATATTGTTAAAACTATATGTAGTAAAATAAGGTCCTAATTCAAATTTTCCCCATACATAGTAATAAGTAACAAAAGCATTTAAAATATCATAGTATGTTCTGAATGCACCAATAGTTTTAATGGTATCTACCATCCTGAAAATATCCTTTTCCTTTTGTGTAAGCTCATCATGTCTGGCTTCATTCCAATATGCAGTATCTTTCTTCCCTGCATCCGGATCAACTAATATGTCAGTTGTTGTTGCATAAAAAGCATCATCACGAGCAAAATTTATTTTATGATCTCTGAACGTTGTTGTTTTTCGTCCAAAAAATCCCATTGCACTATTTGGGTTTTCAAATAAATTAAAATCGATTACCAAACTTTCTTTATCTAACATCCAAACTGTAGTATCAATATGATTAAATTCCTGAGTTATATTAACACTATTGATAAAGTTTATATTTACCGATTTGTCTATTTTAATTTCAATTTTTTTAATTGCAAAACTTGTATCAGCTATCCAAAAGTCGCCATTAAATACATTCTCTTCTTTAATTCTTGGGTGAAAAACCATGTGGTAACACCAGTTATTATCTATAAAACCGCTATCAACTAAAAAATATTTATAATAAACTCTGCCTATTCCGGCAACTGGGCTAATAAATCCTTTTCCAAATAAATCTATATAGTTATCATACAAATTCATTTTAATAAACATATTTCCCATTAGCTGATTTATACTCTGGTTTTGAATACCAGAGGCATGTGATGCTTTTATAAATTCACGTTCGGCTTTAGGTTGCTTTCTGAAACAATAATTTGCAACTGATTCAATTATAAACACAGGTAAATACGGCTTACCGTTTACTGTAGAAGTATCAATATATTGAAAAACAAATTTAAAGGGTTTTAAAACTCTTTTATTTTTAAACTCTTCTGTAATATTATTTAAATCGAATTCAATTTTATTATATGTTTCATACTCGTAATAATCAAGTTTTTCTGTATTATTCTTATCCTTATATTCTAATATTTTATCTAATAGCATTAATGCTTGTTCATCTCTAGTTCTTGAACGTTTCTTAACAGCTACAACAACTTCCTCTAATTCTAATGATGAAGGCGTTAGTTCAAAATTCAAGGTTTGAAATTTATTTCTAATTACTTTTTTTGCATTTCTTTTGTAACCAATATACGAAGCTACTACTGAATCAACAGGTAAAGTAGTCTCTAATTTATAATTTCCATTAAAATCAGTAATTGCACCTGTTTTTGTACCTTTAAATGATATGCTCACAAATGGTAAAGCTTCTTTTGTCTTTGCATCGCTTACATGCCCCATAAGTTTAGTTATTTGAGCATTGGTAGATTGCAAGCTGAATATTGCAATAATTGCAATTGAGAATGTTTTAATAGATCTTATCATAATAATTTACCAAAGATAACTAAAGTCAGTTAAAAATTAAATTATAACAAAAAAGCTGCCTTAATTTAAGGCAGCTTTTTAATATCATTTATTTCAGTTAATTATTTTACAACTGATTTGAAAGTATCATCATTAAAATATTTTGCAAACTCCATATCAGTTTTTGCATCGTTAGCAAGTTTAGCATTTTTGCTGATTGCAGCACGTAAACTGTTATACATTAAATCTGTGTTAGCCTGACGAGCACCAATAACAGCTTTTAAATAATACATCATATCGCGGTCTTTATCTTCAGCACAATCAATAGCTTTTGAAGCAGCATCTGGGTTAGCAGCTAATAATTTTGCTAAAGCAGCGTTAAATGTACAGTATGAACCAAAATATGTTACAGCACCATTATAATCAGCTTTTTTAATAGCACAGATACCTAAGTTGTAATTAACTTCTGAACCAGCACCACCTGCAGATTTAAAATATTCTTCAGCTTTAACAAAATCACCTTCACGTAATGCACATGCTCCAAGGTTATTTAAAATAATAGTGTTACCTGCATCTAAAGATTTTGCTTTTTCAAATTGTGCTTTTGCATCAGCATTTTTATCTTGTTGTAAAAGAACCATACCAGCATTATTAAAACCTCTCCAATCGTTAGGATTTTGTGAAGCAGTTGTTTGATAAATCGATAACTGACGGTTAAGGTCTTTAGTTAAAGTTGCAGTAAAAAGCAACTCTTCTAATGAAAGAATTGAAGGATTAGCATTGAATGTTGAATCTAATTCTCTGTCTGAACGACCAATACTATCAACATTAACAGTTAAAACTGATCTTCTTAATTTTGGTAAAACTTTATCAGCAACTTGTGTATATGCTTTGCTAATATTTTTAATTTCTTTTTCACGTTGAATTGGATCTGAATACATAGAAAGTACGCGAATAATAAGATCTTTATCAGCGATATCAGATTCACCCATTAGCTTCTGGAAACCATCCCAGTCTTCAGCTGTAGCTTTCTCGTTAAAGAAACCCTGAGTTTTTGCTTTTTCGTATTTCTTAAATTCACCTTTA
This sequence comes from Bacteroidia bacterium, assembly GCA_016218155.1. Classification (NCBI taxonomy): domain Bacteria; kingdom Pseudomonadati; phylum Bacteroidota; class Bacteroidia; species Bacteroidia bacterium. The sequence goes on along the minus strand of JACREQ010000032.1, from coordinate 199,144 downwards.
ATAGCAGTTGTTCCACTTGTACCACGATTTGTAGAAAGTTTAGCATTTAATTCTTCTGTTCCGTCTGGTGAAGAATATGAAGAAACGTTTACACCTTTAATGTCTTTCCTTGGGTTAGTTTGAGCATTTGCCAAATATTTTTTCAAAGCTTTCATTTCGTCTTTTGACATTTCACCAGGACGTACGTTTGACTGGTTAATTACATACAAAATATTAGCTTCTCTTGTTTCTGGTATAATGCGAACAAATTTGTCTTTTCCAAGAATTGCTTTTGAATCTTTTTCTAATAATCCAGGAGTTGCAATAGTTCCTTTTCCAATAGTTACTGGATCAAAATCAACAAATTTTTTCTTAACAACTGCATGAATTTTTACATTCACATCGCACATACGCATATCTTGTGTATAAGCAACTTTATCTGTGTATGTAAAACTTCCACCTGCAAGCATATTAATTACAGAATTATTATCCTGTACTTTTTCACCCTGAACTTTTATTGTTTTTAAAGCAATTTCATTTCCACCAGCAGATTTAAGAACCGGGGTAATTTCACAGGTAACTTTTTTCTTGTAATATTTTTCAGGGAATTTTCCTGAAACATTTATTACTACGCTGTCAGCGTGCATTTCTGTTGGATTAGGACTTAGGGTGTATGTAATTACTCCCTGGGTTTTTTTCATCTTTTTTAATCCGGTGCAGCTGCTTAAGGCAAAAGCTACTACCATAATGGATGCAAGATAAATGAAACTGCTTCTTTTCATAAATATCTGATAGTTTAATTGTTTTATTTCAATTATATGAATTTAAAGGTACAAAATTATAAATGTTTTGTAAATAAAAAACAGTTTTTTTAACATCTGTTATTAATTAATGAATTATTGTTGTTGATCCCTGCTCGTATTCGGTATTGAATATAGCTTTAGTGATTTTTTGATAATGTTCGGGATTGTTCACAAAATTTAAATTATTGGCATCAATTATTAAAGTGGTAAGTTGCGATTGATGCTTTATAAATTCCAAATAGCTACCATGAATTTTTTCAAGATACTCAGCTGTAATACTTTGCTCATATTCCCGACCCCTTAAATTTATTTGATATAGAAGTCTTTCGGTTGACATACTTAAATAGACAAAAAGATCTGGTTTAGGCAACGATTTATGAATTATATCAAATAACTGACGATAAAGATTATATTCATCATCAGACAAAGTTTGCTTACTGAAAATTAATGATTTCATAAAGTAATAATCAGCAATTGTAATTGGCTGAAATAAATCAGGATTAGCAAGTTCATCTTTTAACTGATGGTATCTGTCTGCCAGAAAAGAAAGTTCAACCGGAAAAGCATACCTTTCTTGATTTTCATAAAACTTAGGAAGAAAAGGGTTTTCGGCAAAACGTTCCAAAATAAGTTTAGCATTATAATCGGCAGCAATTTTTTTTGATAAGGTTGTTTTTCCTACACCTATATTACCCTCAATAACAATAAATCTTAATTTAGACATTCCTTGCAACTTTAGACACTTTATGCACTTTAAGTACTTTAGGCACTCAAGGCACTTAAAGTACTTTTTTAATACTTAGGAGTTATTCCCATGTTTTTAAAGATAAAAGAATAAATATCCACAGCCTCATCAATTTGTTTTGATGTTGGCTTGCCTGCTCCATGACCGGCACTGGTTTCAATTCTGATTAATACCGGATTTGAGCCCTTGTATTTTTCCTGAAGTGTTGCTATATATTTAAATGAATGTGCAGGAACAACTCTGTCGTCATGATCCGCTGTAGTTACCATTATTGCAGGATATTCAACATTTTCTTTTATGTTGTGAATAGGAGAATATTTATAAATATATTCAAATTCTTCTTTATTATCACTGTTTCCATAATCTGTAACCCAACTCCACCCAATTGTAAATTTATGATAACGTAGCATATCCATAACTCCAACCGCAGGTAATGCTACTTTAAAAAGATCAGGACGTTGATTAGCAACAGCTCCAACTAATAATCCTCCATTAGAACCACCTTGTATAGCAAGATAATCAGGAGAAGTATAATTCTCCTTAATTAAATACTCAGCAGCAGCAATAAAATCGTCAAAAACATTTTGTTTTTTAAGTTTGGTTCCTGCAAGATGCCATTCTTCTCCATACTCTCCACCACCTCTAAGGTTTGCTACCGCATATACTCCACCATTTTCTAACCACAAAATTCTGCCTGTGCTAAATCCAGGTGTTAAACTAATATTAAAACCACCATAACCATATAATAAGGTTGGATTATTTCCATCAAGTTTAATTCCTTTCTTAGAAACAATAAACATTGAAATTTTTGTTTTGTCTTTACTTTCATAGAATACCTGCTTTACTTCATAAACACTTCCATCAAAATCAATAGCCGGTTTAAAAAACTCTTTACTTACTCCGGTTTTATAATCATATTGAAAAACTGTTGTAGGATAATTATAAGAAGTAAAATCATAAAAAGCTTCAGCATCTTTTTTCCCTGAATTAAAAGAATTTACAGTTCCCAAAGCAGGCAAATTAAGGTTATTTAAAAACTTACCAGAATATTCATAAATTTTAATTTCTGAATGTGCATCTTTCATATAATTAGCAATTATTGTATTTCCGCAGAAAGACACATTTGAAAGCACATCATTTGTTTCAGGAAGAATTTCAACTGCTTTATTTATATCAGGTTCGTTAACATTAACTTTAATTAGTTTATATTTTTTCGCATTAAGATTTGTGCGGATATACAATTCTGAATCAATATTATCCACTACTCCAAACTCACTATCAAAACCGGGAACGATTGTTATTATTTTAGAATTTGGTTTTAACAAATCATACACATGTAATGCATTTCCCATCGAACCTGCATTTTCTTCACTAATAATCAAATATTTCTGATCATCCGTAACAGAAGCATAAAAATTTCTTAAAGGTTCTTTTTTGTTTTCGATAATGATTTTATCTGCAATTTGTTCAGTTCCCAACTTATGGTAGTATAATTTATGGTATTCGTTTTTCTGCGAAAGTTCTTTACCCTTTGCCGGCGGCGTATAACCGCTATAATAAATTCCATCATTAAACCAACCTATACCTGAAAATTTTACCCAATTTAAATGATCGTCTAGTAATTTTCCGGTTTCAATATTTAAGAAATAAATTTCGTTCCAATCAGAACCGCCACGTGCAATTGCATATGCAAGAAGTTTTCCATCAGGCGAAATATCCATTGAAGCGAGTGAAACAGTACCATCATCAGACAGTGTATTTGGATCAAGCAGTACACGTGCACTATCAGTTAATGAATTCATTATATAAAGAATACTCTGGTTCTGCAATCCATTGTTTTTGTAACAAAAAAACTTATCCCCTTTTTTAAATGGAGCCGATTGCTTTGGGAAATTCCAAACAGCAGTTAACCTTTCTTTCATTTTTTCGCGGAAAGGAATTTGGTTCAGATAATCAAAAGTCACTTTATTTTCGGCTTTAACCCATTCTGCTACATCTGCAGCTGTATCATTCTCAAGCCATCTATAAGGATCGGGAACTTTAGTACCAAAATAATTATCAACTGTATCAACCTTCTTTGATAATGGATATTTTAAATTATTCTGTTTTTCATTACAACCCGAAATAAGCATAATACTACTGGCTATTAAAATGATATAATATTTCATAATAGTGTTTTTTGATAAAATCAAAAGTATAAAAATTAATCAACACAAAGCAACCTTTTGCAATAGAATTAAGTCAATATCTAAACCGATTTAAATTTTAAAAATAATCTTGATTTAAAGATAATTTCAGTAATTAATTCTTTAACTTTACATTTAAAATATAGACTGTTCTCAAATAAAACCTTTAATATGAGAAAATTAATTTTTACTATTCTTACGTTAGTATTTTTTACTACAAGTATTTTTGCTCAAAAAGTTCATACAATTTCATTAGTAAATTCAACAAATGAATTTAAAGTTTTAAAAAATGAACCCCTGAAATTTAATTTCAAAGCGTCATTTACAACTTTAAACACTAAAGAAGTTTTAACTAAGGAGGGCTTTTTTACTCAGTTAAATACAGACGGTTATGTTAACGATGGCGATAATGGCACACCATCATTACCAACCCTTAAAAAACTAATTGAAGTTCCTTACAATGCAACTGTTAAAGTAAATATTATAAGTTTTGACGAAGAGATAATAGATTTAAATGATTTGGGAATAACTTATAAAGTAATTCCACAACAACCATCTGTAAGAAAAGATCAGGATGTTGAAAAATTACCATTCCATTATAATCAGCAGATTTATTTAACAAATGATTTTATAGAAAATACAATTGCCGAATATCAGCAGGTTGGTATAATGCGCGGTATAAATATTGGGAGAATTGTTATAAGACCTATTCAATATAACCCTTCACAAAATACTCTAAGAGTTTTAAAAAATATTGTTGTTGAAGTAGTGTTTACAAATGCTGATTTAGCTAAAACTGAGAGCCTGAGAAATAAATACTACTCACCTTTATTTGAAAGTAGCTGCAAAATGTTAGCAAATTATAAAACCAATACAAATAAAGATGCAATTACAACATCACCTGTAAAATATTTAATTATTAGTGACAGAATGTTTGAAGCACAACTTTTACCTTTTATTCAATGGAAAACAAGAAAAGGCTTTAAAGTGGTTACAGCATATACTGATGTAATTGGAACAACAACAACGGCAATTAAAAATTATATTTTAGCTCAATATAATGGTGGATCAATTGCAGACCCAGCTCCTTCATACATTTTATTAGTTGGCGACGTTGCTCAGGTTCCTGCTTTTACCGGATCAGCAATTGCTTCAGCCAGCCCTACAGACTTGTATTACGGCGAAATGGATGGCGGTTCTGATGTAATTCCTGATATTTATTATGGTAGGTTTTCTGCACAAAACACTTCACAGCTTCAACCTCAGATTGAAAAAACTCTTCAATACGAAGAATATACAATGCCAGATCCAAGTTTTTTACAATATTCTGTATTAGTAGCAGGAGTTGATGGTTCAATGGCTCCAACTTATGGAAACGGACAAGTTAATTATGCTGCAAATAATTACAACAACGCTTCAAATGGTATTATTTCTAACACATATTTATACGGATCAGGCTCTCCTATAATTTCTAACAGTGCAGCTGCAGCTCCAGCCATCCATCAGAATGTAAGCACTGGTGCCGGGTTTGTTAACTACACTGCACATTGTGGATCATCCGGTTGGTCAGATCCTAGTTTTACCACTACAGATGTTGCTGCATTAACAAATATGGACAAATATTGTTTCATGATTGGAAACTGCTGTCAAAGCAATATGTTTAATGTTAGTGAATGTTTTGGAGAATCAATTCTACGTGCAACAAAAAAAGGAGCTATTGGATATATTGGCGCATCTGACTACTCGTACTGGAATGAAGATTACTATTTTTCTGTTGGTTTTAAAACTGTTATTGCAAATCCTGTTTACGATGCAACAAAATTAGGATTTTACGATAAACTTTTTCATACTCATGGTGAAACTGAAGCAAACTGGCATGTTACCGGAGGACAACTTATGCATGCAGGAAATTTAGCGGTAACCCAGGGCGGTACAAGTGTAACATACTACTGGGAAGAATATCATCTTATGGGCGACCCTTCACTTATGCCATATTTAGGAATTCCTACAACATTATCTGCAACTTATCAAAGTTCAGTTCCAATGGGCGTTACCTCTGTTGCAGTTGCAACTGAACCATATGCATATGTTGGGTTATCATTAAACAACACCTGGGTTGATGCAAAATACACAGGTGCATCAGGAAATATTACTCTTGACTTAACAACAATAGCTGCGCCATGTACATTGGACGTTGTTATCACAAAACAAAATCGTCAGCCTCATATAGGAACCATTATTATTGTACCTAATAGTGCCCCATATGTAGTTTATAATGCACATTTACTACATGACTCAGGAGTTTCTGTAAATGGAAATGTAGAATATTCGGAAAATGTAAATATGGATCTTACATTAAGAAATGTAGGAAGTGTTAATGCTACAGGAGTAAATGCTGTTTTATCAACAACAAACACAAATATCAATATTACTGATAACACACAGACATTTGGAAATATTAATGCTAATGCTACTGCAACACAAAATAATTCTTTTGCATTTAACGTTGCCAATGTTATCACCGATCAACAATCAGCCCAATTTACAGTTACGGCTTCTGATGGTGCATCTAATACATGGAACACTAACTTCAATGTAATATTAAATGCACCTGTTATGCAGGCTACAACAGTTGTGGTTGACGATGCTACCGGAAATAATAATGGCCGTTTAGATCCGGGAGAAAGTGCACTTATTAAAATTCTAACATTAAACAATGGTCATGCCGTTTCACCAATTGCAAACTCAACTTTAACACTTAACAGCGGATCTGTAACAATTCCTACAAACAATCAGAATATAGGTGCAATTGTAGCAAGCGGAAATACAATGGCTTCATTTACAGTTATTGTTGACGCAGGAGCAACAATTGGTTCAACTGCATCCTTTACATATGATGTGAATGCAGGAGGATACACTGCTACAAAATCATTTACATTAACAATTGGATTAATTGTTGAGGATTTTGAAACAAATACTTTCACTAATTACCCTTGGGACTTAACTCATACAGGTACAGTTCCATGGACAATAATTAATAGCGGTAATATATATGAAGGAAACTACACTGCTCGTTCCGGTGCTATTGGCAATATTGCAACATCTGAATTAACTATGCAAATTACAGTTACTTCTGCTGATAGCCTTTCATTTTACAAAAAAGTATCTAGTGAACAAGATTATGATTGGTTGAAATTTTATGTAGATGGTGTTATTTTAGGTCAGTGGAGCGGCGAGGATGATTGGAGTCGCCATGCATATATGATGACTACAGGATTACACACTATTAGTTGGATATATTCTAAAGATTATTCTGTTGAAAATGGTTTAGATGCAGCATGGGTAGATTTTGTTATATTCCCTCCCATTAATATGCCATTACTCCAACCAGAAACATTTAATAATTTGCAATATTTTAATTCATATCCTAATCCATTTAAATCTGAATCAATCATCTCATTCAGTTTATTAAAATCTGAAAACGTTTATATTAGTTTAATTAATACTTTAGGTGAAACTGTAAAAGTAATTTTACCTCATCAAAACATGTCACAAGGAAATCATCAAGTACAATTATCAAGTGAGGGCTTATCTTCCGGGATATATTTTTGTAAACTGAAAACAAGTTCTGAAAATAAAACTGTAAAAATTGTTATTACAAAATAATCATGCTATAATGAAAAATATAAATTTATTTATGGCGTGGCTGACAATCTCATTGTCAGCTACGGCTGTTTTTGGACAACAGCATTCCTGGATTTTAGTTGGAAATTCTTCAAAAACAGATTCAGAAATCAAACTTGTTTCATCTTCTGCTACTGAAACAGAGATAAGTTTTAAATTAAACGCTTACGAACTTAAAAAAATCTCAACAAACAATGGTGATGCCATTATTGTAAATGCACCGCAATCAGCAAGAATTTTAAAATCAGGTGCACCTGATTTACCTTGTTTTGCAACTTCTGTAATTATTCCCGATTATGATGAAATGGAAATTGAAATAATAAATTCCAATTATTTTGAAATTAATAATATTGACATTGCACCTTCTAAGGGTAATTTGTTAAGAACTGTTGATCCATCTTCAGTTCCATATACCTTAGGAACAGAATATCAACAGAATTCATTCTATCCATCCGAAGTTTCTTTTTTAAGAGAACCTTATATTTTCAGAGATTTCAGGGGTGAAGCAGTAGTAATTCAACCTTTTATTTATAATCCAGTAACAAAAGTCTTAAGAATATACACCAGCTTATCTTTAAAAGTAAAATCAACCGGAGTTCCGGGAGTAAATACTTTTGTAAGAACAAAAACTCTAAAAAGCATCGACAGAGAATTTAATAATTTATACAACTCACATTTTATTAATTATAATTCAAACTCTAAGTATACCCCTTTAAATGACATGCCGGGAAGAATACTAATTATTTCCGACCCTAATTTTATGGCTGCAATGCAACCATTTGTTGACTGGAAAATATTAGAAGGTATTCCTTGCGAAATGGTTAGTCTTGCAACAGCCGGAGGTAACTCAAATACAGCAATAAAGAATTATGTAACAAACTACTATAATACTAACGGATTAACATATCTGCTACTTGTAGGTGATGCTGCACAAATTCCTACTTTTACAAGTGCGGGTGGTGGCTCCGATCCTTCATATGGTTATATTGTAGGGTCAGATAATTATCAGGAAATTTTTGTAGGACGTTTCTCTGCCGAAACTATTACTCATGTTAATACTCAGGTTAACAGATCTGTAAGATATGAAAAATATCCAAGTTTAACACCTGGTAAATTTAATCATTGTGTGGGAATCGGCTCTAACGACCCCGGAACAGGTCATTTTGGAGAATATGACTGGCAGCACGAAAGGAATATACTTAACAATTTATTAACGTTAAACTATACTTCCCAATCAGAACTTTTTGATGGCGACAAAGGTGGATTAGACGCAGCTGGTGATGTTACCCCTTCTCAGGTAACTACTGAAATAAATAACGGAACAGGAATTATTACTTATACAGGACATGGTGGCGATGATGTATTTGTTACGAGTAATTTTTCAAATACCGACTGTGCAAATTTAACAAATATCACAATGTGGCCGTTTATTTGGTCGGTTGCATGTGTAAATGGAAATTTTACAGCAGGTACCTGCCTTGCAGAAGCACTATTAAGAGCAACAATAACAGATCAACCAACAGGTGCTGTTGCAACTTTAATGTCAACTATAAACCAGAGCTGGGAACCACCAATGTACGCACAGGACGAAATGGTTGACATATTAAGAGAAAGCTATACTGGTAATATTAAAAGAACTTTTGGAGGTCTATCAGTAAACGGTATTTTTAAAATGAATGATGTTTCTCCCGACCCTACCATGACTGACACATGGACAATTTTTGGTGACCCAAGTTTAATGGTAAGAACAGCCGACCCAATGAATATGATAGTTTCTCATCAACCAACTGCTGTAGTTGGCTCTTCAAGTTTTCAGGTTGATTGTAATGTTGAAGGAGCTTATATAGCATTAACTTATAACAATCAGATTCTTGGAACCGGATACGCAACAGGCGGTTCTGCAACAATAACAATTAACCCATCACTTTCAACTGTTGGGCAAATAATAAATGTTTGTGCTACTGCATATAATTATGTTCCTTACATTGGTACTTTTAACGTTGTTAATAACAACATACCTATTGATGCTCAACTTTCTTCAATAGTTCAACCAAACGGTACATATGCTTGTGCAAATATCTCAATTTCACCAATAGTTATTATTAAAAACTTAGGTACAGATCCTTTAACATCGGCAACTGTAAATTATCAGATAGATGGTGGAACTATTATTTCTCAACAATGGACAGGCAATCTTTCCACATTTGCAGGCGATACAATTACATTCCCGGCTATTACAATTACATCAGGAAGTCATACTATTCATTCTTTTACCACAAATCCAAATGGAAGTACTGACGGATATACAGCAAATGACGAACTAATCAGAACTTATACTGCTAATGTAGCATCAATAACATCTGATTTCTCGGCAAATCTAACTTCTTCATGCCAGACTCCGTTTGCTGTTCAATTTACAAATACCAGTACAAATGCAACAAATTACACATGGAACTTTGGAGATGGAAATACAAGTACAGACTTAAACCCATTACATAACTATACTAATTCCGGACAATATTCAGTATCGCTAATTGCCCATGCAGGTATTTGCGGTGATTTTAATCAAATTAAAACAAATTACATACAAATTGGTGCGACTCCTCCTACAGTATATGACAATATAGTTTGCTCGGGAAATAACACATCGTTAAGTGCATCCGGCACCGGTACTATAAACTGGTACACTAGTGCTAGTGGAGGAATACCTGTATTTACAGGCACCTCAATGAATGTAAATAATGTTACTTCAGACGTAACTTATTATGTTGAAAATTCAGTAGTTTCTGCTCCTCAATATGGTGGAAATTTGCAAAGTAATATTAATGGAAGTAATTATATTCAACCAATAGAGAGATATCTTATTTTTGACTGCTTTGAACCATGTACACTTATTTCAGTGGAAGTAAATGCAGCTACTGCAGGGAACAGAATAATCGAGCTTCGTAATTCGGCAGGAACAGTATTGCAAACTACTACTGTTAATATTCCTGTAGGAATATCAAGAATAACATTAAACTTTAATATTCCTATTGGAACTGATTTAAGACTTGTTGGACCCGTAACACCAAATTTATATAGAAATAACGCCGCAACAAATTATCCTTATTTAATTTCTAATTTAATCTCGATCAAATCTACAGATGCAGGTTCTGGTGTATACTACTATTTCTACAACTGGGAAGTAAAAGAACCTAACTGTATTTCTGCATTAATTCCTGTAACAGCTCACATAAGTCAACCTCAATTTTACATAACAACTAATGATGTTTCAAATTACGGCAATAATGATGGCTCGGCAACTGTAAACATAATGTCAGGTAATCCTCCTTTTACATATTTGTGGAGCAATGCAGTAACAACTCAAACTACAACAGGATTATCTACCGGATTATATCAGGTAACTGTAACCGATACTATAGGATGTATGGCTACCGGAGAATTTAATATATGGATAACCAATGTAAATTCATTAATTCAAAATAGTAATATTGCTGTATATCCTAACCCGGCTATAAATAATTTAAATATTATTTGCGACAAATATCCTATCTCAGAAATTAAAGTTTATGATTTATTAGGCAACATTGTTATGATTAAGAAACCTAATACAAAATCAATTGTAATGAATATCGAAGAAATATCATCAGGTATTTATAATGTCGAGTTAACGATTACCGGACAAAAAATTAATCGAAAAATTACTATAACAAAGTAAATAATAAAAAAGGCTATTGAAATGCAATAGCCTTTTTTATTGCTGAATAATATTGCTATTTATTAACCATAAATTTACTATAACTAACAACTCCTGTGCAATCTTTTACTTTTAAAAGATACATTCCATTGCTTAGGTTTTGAGTACTTATCTGACTATTATTTTTCACAGTTCTTATTTGCTTACCATCAACTGTTGTAATCATCAATTCAGAAATACATTTATTACTCACTTCAATAAAGTCGTTAGCAGGATTTGGAGTAATAAATATTTCAACTTCGTTACTCACACCATCTATATTCGTAAACAATTCACAGGTAGTTAATGGATTTAACTCTATTGGCAAACCGGAAACCATAATATGATTATTAAATCCTGAAAAAGTATCAGGGTAAAACGTACATCTAAAAACTGAGTTTCCAATTGGTGTGGTTCCCTGTGTTAAAGGTCCTGTTGTTCCAACCGGAACAAAATATTTCCAAACTGTAGCATTTGTTTCATCAAATTCAAACAGCTTTCCGGGATTTCCAAGACATGCCATTACATGTCCGTTTGGTAGCATCTGAGCACCTGAAACCTTAGAAGAAAAAAAGCTTGTTGGAACAGTTGCTGAATAAGTCCATGCAAGTGATGTAGGTAAATATGGAAGAGTTTGATTGTAGTTTCCATTTGAATCAACAGGAGTTGTTATAATGTCAACCGTTGAAAAACTTCCAGTAGGACGATTAGCACCATTATTAAATAACATTATACTTCCACCAAATGGAAACCCGGGCTCTATCCAATATGCAGAATGTTGTCCATAAAGCTTTTTATTAGCAACAACTCCATGACCATAAACCAATGGATTTCCCCACCTATACAACAAATCACCGCCCTTACCTGAATTACCACCGGTATGCCCAGCAGCCTCTGCTTTAGTTGTACTATGATCTATAATCCATATTTCATTCATATTATGTGCGCTCATAACAATTTGATCAAGATATGGATTATATGCTACAGAATTCATATGAACCCAATCGGCCTCTTTTGTAGCAAAAGGTCTGGTAAAATTAATGTTTATTAATTCTGGATGATCTGCAACTACACCATAGTTTGGCAAAACTGAATTATATTCCTGCACTAAATGATCCCATAATTTCCACTCCCACACAATTATTGCTGAATCGGTTCCAATAGGTTGTAGTTCTATTATTTTTTCTGACCAAATAGCAGTATCTATTTTTGCAGTATCTCGACCTGCTGCAATTGCTTCAACAGGATTTTTATAATCCCAAACAACAGCTAAAACATTACCATTTGGCATCGGATACACATCATGGTGCTGGCATTGTGTTGAATCAGAAATAAAATAACGCCACAATACATTACTATCCCAGTCAATTTTCTCAATTACACCGCCTCTGCCACCAGCAACAAAAACAGTATTCTGACAATTTCCAGGTCGTAACAAATTACCATCAGGTAACAATGAAACACAATTTCCAGGTAAATAATTGCTATGCCAACTATGCATAAGCCTGCCACATTTATCAATTAAATAAGTTTCAGTATATGAATTTGGCGCAAACAAAACATAACCATTGTCAGTACTTCCGGCTGTATGAGTCATTACACCCATTGTTTGAGCACTTGCAATTTTGACAAAAATTATTGCAACAATTAAAAGAATAATATTTACTTGTTTCATAAATAAATTTTTACATATTTTTTAATAAATTTTGCATAATATTATACTCCAGGACTCTCCTCGCCCATATATTTACGGGTAATATATCTTACAGGAAAACGGGAAGCAAGATAACCTATAACAAGTACAGTACAAAATGTTAGAACAAAGTCCAATAATCGCATTTCAACAGGATAAGCATTAACTACAAATGCTCCGGGATTACTACCCTGCATAGGAATAAGTCCAAACTTAATTTGCAGAAGACAAATAATTGCTCCGATAGCTAAACCTGCTAATGCTCCAATTATTGATATCAACCAACCCTCAAGAAGAAATAGTTTTCTAATTTCTGGCATGGTCATTCCCATACATTGTAAAGTTTTAATATCTTCTTTCTTTTCTATAATAAGCATTGTAAGTGAACCAATAATATTAAAAGAAGCAATTAATAAAATAAATGCCAGAATAAGAAATACAATCACTTTCTCTGACTTCATAATTTTATAAATAAGTTCATGTTGCTCGTACCTGTTTTTAACATTATACTTATCTCCAAAAAGTTTTTGTACTTCCCTTTCCACAGAATTTGCTTTTACACCATTTTTAAGCTTAATTTCAATTGCACTTACCTCTTTATTATATTCTAATAATTCTCTTGCGAAGCTTATCGGCACAATAATATATTGATCAATTTCAGGATCTATACCATATACACCAACCGGGTAAATTGTTTTTATTTTAAATGCTTTGTTTGGATCATCTGAAAACCCTGATGTTCTTTTAGGAATATAAACTTTTAATGGAGATATAAAGTTCATTGAAACAGACAAGTAAGCATTAACCCCCATACCTATAACTGCAACCGGATTATTCTGATATTCAAGCATAAAATGACCAGTAACTATCATAGAATCTATTCCTGTCATTTCTGCAAAAGAAGGGCTCACACCTTTCATTATAAAAGGGTGATAAACTTGTTCGTACTTAACCAGCGCATTTTCTTCTATTGATTCAGAATAAAGCTTAACACCAGGCATTGAATTAAGAATCTGTAACTTTAGACTGTCAGGTACAAATGTTTTTCCGTATACAGGCACTACCTTTAAATCAGGATCAAAAGAGTTAAATCGATCTACAATTAATGTTTCCAATCCATTAAAAACTGATAACACAACAACAAGAGCCATAGTACCTACAGCAATGCCCGTTGCCGTAATCGCAGAAATAACATTAATTACATTTGTTGATTTCTTTGAAAATAAATAACGCTTTGCTATGAAATACCTTAAATTCAATTCTTATTTCTTTAATAGTTCTTCTATTCTGTTCATATAATCAATGGAATCATCAATAAAAAAAGCAAGTTCTGGAATTAGCTTTACCTGATTTTTAATTTTCTGAGCCAGATTATGACGAATAACTTTTTTATTTTCATCAATTAGCGGAAATGCATTCTCTTTTCCATTTGGAGTAAAAATACTAAGATAAACTTTTGCAAGAGCTAAATCAGGACTCATTCTGACCATTGTTACAGATATCATATTCCCATTAAAAAGGCTTACACCCTCACGTTGAAATATTTCACTTAATTCCTTTTGAATTAACCTTGAAACCTTATTTTGTCTTATTGAATCCATAATAAACCGATTTAATTTAATTAAATTTAATAGCTCGAACAGGAGTTATTCTTGAAATTACAAATGAAGGTATAATAAGCATTAAAAATGTAACAACTAATGCACCAATATTTAGTAATAAAATTTGAGTTATATTTAAATACACTGGAACATATTCAATATAATACGAAGCCTGGTCTAAAGTAAAAACCCTAAAATAATATTGAATTAAACAAAGTCCTATTCCTAACAAATTGCCCCAAAACAAACCTTTTGTAATTAAAAATGCTCCATTATATAAAAATATTTTTCGAATACTTGCATCTTTTGAGCCCATAGCTTTTAAAATACCAATCATATTAGTTCGCTCAAGTATCATAATTAACAAGCCCGAAATCATATTAAAACCTGCAACTAAAACCATTAGAACAAGAATTACCCATAAATTTGTATTAAACAAACCTATCCAGTCAAAAATATAAGGATATTTCTCAATTATTGTCTGAACTCTTAATTTACTTCCATCAGGTTGAATTTTTGTACCTGCAATATCAAAAACATTTGCAGCGATTTCGTTAATATTATCAAAATCATTAATAGAAATTTCAAAACCAGAAATACTATCTTCACCCCAGTCATTTAATTTTTGAATATGCCTTAAATCTGCAATTACAAACATCTTATCAAACTCTTCCATATAAGTCTGATAAATTCCAACTATTTTAAATTTACGCATCCTTGGCGGATCTTGAATAAAATACATTGAAAGATTATTTCCAACATTTAAATTCAATAACTGAGAAAGTTTTTTTGAAATAACAACTTCATTTGATTTAACAGTATCAGGCAATACCAGATGCCTTCCATTTACCATATGCTCATCAAAAAAATTCCAATCAAAATCAGAACTAACGCCTTTTAAAATGACTCCCTGAATATTATCAGTAGTCTTTATTATACCAGGTTTTGTAGCATAATACTGAATATGAGTAACACCTTTAAGCTTTTTTAATTCAGGTAAAAACGACTGGTCTTTTCTTATAGGAGTTGTTTCATAAGAATAATTAGAATCGTAATTAATTATCTGAATGTGAGAGCCAAATCCAAATACCTTATTTCTAATTTCGGATTTGAATCCTGCAACCACAGCAACTGAAATTATCATTACAGCCAATCCAAGTGCAATTCCGGCAACTGCAATAGTTACAATAGGACGTGATATTCTGTTTCCTCCGCCCTTACCTGTAATTATTCGTCTGGCTATATAAAACTCAGTATTCAAATATTTTTTTTTGCAAAAGTAGTAAATTAGACTGGCTATAAATTCAAAATATTGATTTTTCAAATGTACATTTGTGATTAATTAAAAAATAAATTAGGTTTGATTAAAGTTTAAATATTCTATAATATGAGCGAAACCGAAGTATTTGCGATAGAAATAATAAGAGAGCTGGAAAAAAAATTTAAAACAGCCTGTTGCAATAAAGTTGCAGAAGCTTATTTAGATTGTGCACTTTTGGTTAAACACAAACTTAAAGAAAAACAATTAAAGAAATAATTTATAACTAACACGTTTGAGAATTTAGAACTAACAGATTGTACAAATCAGTTAAGTCAAAATTTAAAAAGGAGAAGATTAAATAATCTTCTCCTTTTTATTTAGTCAGAGTCCTTTTCAAGGACTCTGAGAAAAATCGGTTAATTGAATCCGTATTGTTGTTTTAAACTATCTAATAACTGACGTTCATTAGGATCAACAGTTCCGTCAATATTTGCAGCTTTTTCCATTAAACGGAAAACCTTTTCACGCTTCTTCTGATCCTCAGGCATTTTTAATGAAAGTTGTCCGTTTTGTGCCATTTGAAACATCGGTTCAACTTTATCAACATTATATCCGAATTTCTTAGCTAATTGTTCTGCATAATCACGTTCCTCCTGAGCAAATACGCCATCACAAGCCATTACAATAAGCGCATTATTAAATGCATAATCTCTAACATCGAGCACATTATCTATTGCATTTGGTTTAATGCCACCGGCAAATGCAGCACCATTCATTGCATAATATGTATAATAATCATTCAAGGTCATTAAATCTGTAACAATCCATTCATTAGCTGGGCTGTTAAGTTCATGTCCGCAATATTGGCATTTCAAATCAATAGTATCTCCTACTGGTCCGCCACAAGACGGACATCTGTGAGCATATAATGAACCTTTTGAAACTTCAGGATTGATGTTACGACTTAATAAAATAATTTTAGTATCTGTTACTACAACCGGATCAAGTTTAACTACAGATTTTTCTTTAGGAAGAACACGTTGATAAGAGTATTTAATTGATACAATCATTGTATTCATATTATCTTTCTGTAATGCTCCAATTAAAGTTACATCACTTAAGAATATACGGTTATATACAAATGGTTCTGCAGGATTAAATGTAGCTTTAATTTTTTCGAAAGCTTCATCTGAAGCAAAACGACGCAATATTGCCGGATCGTTAAGTACTCTTGCAGTTTCAACCTGTAAGAATGCATTGCTGGCTTTATCTTCTATCAGCTGAATAGAGAAGTCATCGTTATGTTGTTCTATTTCTAAAACTTTTTCCTGTAGATTAGTAGCCTTAATTACAAGTGGGTTAGATGAAATATAATCATCAGCCTGTGTAATTTCTGCAAGTACCCAATCGTATTCACCACTATTTGTTAGAGTTCCGCAGAATTCACATTTTGCAACTTCAGCTGTTTCTTTTGAAAGTGCAGCACCACAAGATGGGCAATTATCTGAAGAAAACATATCTTTTTCCTCAGCACCACGCTTTTTCAGATATGACCAATATTCAACAAATTCTTCACTGCCACCTGAGTTCAATTCAGAATATTTATCACTAATAAATCGATCAACAATTGAAGCATGAATAGCAACATGAACAACATCAAAAAATCCATCTGTATCTACTCTGTCAATATAAATATTTTTAACAGTCAGCTTGTCAATAGTGTTTTTCTGAGAAAGTTTATCCATCATTTTAAACTGAACATTCAAACGCTGATACATTCCATCACTAATGTACTTGCGAACTTTAGACATGTCTTTGTTTTGCCATGCTTCCTGAATCTGCATGAATGATGTTTTAACTTTTTCTTTAAACGATGCTTCATTGAAATTTGGATTATGCTGAATAAATTCGCTATATCCTTTAACTTTATCTACCGATTCACCTGAAGGCATTTGATTTAAAATAGTTCTTTGCTTTGCCTTTTTCATTCCAAAATATGCTAGAACAATTATGATTGCTATAACAATAAGATTATATGGGAATGGGATCAGCATAAGAATATAAAAAATTATTCCTATTAATCCATCTCCACCACCTCCGCCACTATGGCTAGAGCTACCACCAGCACCTCCAACTCTGGCATATGCATAATTTACCGCCAATAAAATCAGAAACGTAAATAGTACGTTTAATAAGGGTCGTTTAAAATTAATCATAGGGTTTTTAGTTATCATAGGTTAGAATTTTTTGAATAGTTAAAAGTATGAATTTTTTACAAATTTCAAAAAAAATAAAAAAGGATGTATAAAAATTATACACCCTTTTAAAATTTACTTAATTAAAAATTATTTCTTTTCTGTTCTCTTTTTAAATTCTGCCAATCCATTATCCAAAAATTCAATAAATGAATCTACATTTAAATCATATGCTTTTGGAGATACCAAAATTTCACCATCTGTATCTAATAAAACATAATATGGCTGGGCATTAACATTATATTTAGAAATTTGGATATCTGCATTTTTCTTTCCTATACTTGACTTCACCTTTCCATCATATTTTGAAGTAATCCATTCTTTTTCAGGCAATTCTGTTTTATCGTCAACATACATTGCAATTATAATAAAATCTTCTTTTAATTTTTTAAGAACCCGTGGATCTGACCATACATTGGCTTCCATTTCTCGGCAATTAACACAACCATGTCCAGTATAATCTACAAAAATTGGTTTATTTAATTTTTTAGAACAAGCTAATCCCTGTTCATATTCAAAATAACCCTCAAGACCATGAGGCAAATGAAGAAAATCACTATACTTAGGTTTTTCACAGAGTTTTGACTCTTCTGACTGAACTCCACCAGAACCTGCATTTTCTCTTACAATTCGCGAAATATCAAAATCAAGACTTGTTTGAGGCGGCATATATCCTGATAATAATTTTAATGGAGCACCAAACATACCAGGTATCATATACAAAACAAATGAAAAAGTAATAATGGATAACATTAAACGCGGAACTCCAATATGTTTTAAATCACTATCGTGAGCAAATTTTAATTTTCCTAACAAATAAAATCCCATTAATGCAAAAATTATTATCCATAAAGCCAGATAAACTTCTCTGTCTAATATTCCCCAATGGTAAGTCTGATCGGCAATACTTAAGAATTTTAA
Source organism: Bacteroidia bacterium (assembly GCA_016218155.1). Classification (NCBI taxonomy): domain Bacteria; kingdom Pseudomonadati; phylum Bacteroidota; class Bacteroidia; species Bacteroidia bacterium. Next base: position 180,280 of record JACREQ010000032.1, on the reverse strand, counting down.
ACCTAATGCAAGTTCTAAAAATCCTAAAACAACTTTTACAGAATTTAGCCAACCACCTGATTTTGGTAAGCTGTTTAACAATGAAGGAAAGAAAGCAAAAGTTGCAAATGGTAATGCAAATGCTAAAGAAAATCCAAACATTCCCACTATTGGTTCAAGAATCTGACCACCTGCCGACTTTACCAAAATTGCACCTACTATAGGACCGGTACATGAAAATGACACGAGTACCAATGTAAATGCCATAAAGAAAGATCCCAACACACCACCTTTTTCTGATTTACTATCTGCCTTATTTACCATCCATGAAGGCAAAGTAATTTCAAACATTCCAAAAAATGAAGCTGCAAAAATAACAAATATCAAAAAGAAAAATATATTGGGAATCCAATGTGTACTTAGGAAGTTAGCAAAATTAGCACCTAATGTTATCGCAACAACAGTCCCAATAACAGTATAAATAAGTATTATTGATAAACCATAAACCAATGCCTGAAACCTTGCTTTCCTTTTATTATCAGAATTATGCATAAAGAATGATACTGTCATTGGAATCATAGGGAAAACACATGGCGTAAGAATAGCTGCCAAACCTGCTAAAAACGAAAAGAAAAACAATACCCACAAAGAATCAGACATACCCGGAACTGTAGTATTTACCGGTGCATTAACAGAGTCAGTTTTTTGTTCAACTGTTTTACTGGAATCTGCATTTAATGTTGCAACATTGTGCAGAGTGTCAGTTGAGATTGTATCATTATTACTAACTTGCGAAATACTTGGTTCTATATTAAAAATAAAATCCTGATCTTCCATCACACACATTCCATCTAAAAGACAGGCTTGATATTCTTGCGTTCCTTTTATTTTGAATGGCTTATCAGTCAATATTTTTATTCTTTGAATAAATGAACCACCCTTTTCATAAAAGGATCTGTTGGCAGCCATTAAATCGTCATATTCTTTTTTAGGAGCAGGAGTTTCTGACATTGAAATCAACTTATAATCTTTAGATTTTTCAAAAGTGAAAATCATTGGATTTAACTCATCCTTAAGTGTATAAAAATGCCAATCTTTTTCAGATGTTCCTTTAAAAATTAAATCAGCTTCACTTTCAGTAACCTTTTTAACAGAGTATTTCCACGAAACATGCTTTTGAATATTCTGTGAAATAACCTGATTAGAAGTAACTGTTATAATTAATAACGATAAAATCGTAATTATTGAATAAAAATCTTTTCTCATATTTTACTAATTAAAATTTCACATATAGTTAAAAACTAAATCCTTTTACCTGAATCTACGCAAAGGTAAAATAAATAGTGCATTTAAAATCCAAAAAAAAATGAAAATCATATAAAAAACATTAAATAAATATTTTGCAGAACATCTTTTTTTTATTTTACATATAGAAATCATAATATGATATTTTTCAACACTATATTAACAATTTTAACATGTTATTACATTTTATGTATCGTAACACAGCTTTGAACTTATTCGATTTAGTTAATTTTAATATTTGTTTAAACAGCTATAACTACATGAAATTAAATCAATAAAACACTTGAATGTCACCTTAATTTGGTTTATTTTTGTAAAGTGTAAACCTAACCCTATGAAAACTAAACTAACAATTGCAATTATATTGCTCTATTGTTTTATTTCCCAAAATTCAAAAGCTCAAGTTTCAATAAATACTTCCGGACTTGCCCCGGTTGCATCATCAATGTTGGATATTACTTCAACTACTAGTGGGTTGCTTATTCCACGAATGACACTTGTACAAAAGACAGCTATTGCTGCACCTGCAACTGGATTACTGGTTTATCAAACTGACGGACAAAATGGTTTCTGGTATTTTAATGGCACTGCATGGATTAGATTATTTGGTGGAAATGCATGGGATATACTAGGAAATACCGGAACTTCTTCAGCAACAAATTTCTTAGGAACTACAGATGGTCAAGATCTTCAATTCAGAACAAATAATATAAATAAAATACTAATAAAAAGCAGTGTATATCCTACCGTTGGAATTGGAACTTCATTTCCTGTAACAAATTTAGATGGTAATGCATCTATATTACATTTACATGACGGTGGTAGTGCTATTCCATCTCAACTTATTTTAAGTACACACTCAACAACTGCAGGAGCAAAAACAGGAAATTTAATCTTTTCAGCAACTCAAGTAACAAATGACAGAAGAACCGGATCAATTGAAAGTAATTTAACCGCATACGCTGGAGGAAATGCCTCAGGTGATTTAAGATTCTTCACTAACAACATAAACAGTTATACCGAGAAAATGAGAATTATGCCCAATGGTTCAATTGGAATCGGAACAACATCCCCAGCAGTTACTTCAATTTTAGATTTAACCTCAACTACAAGTGGTATGCTTACACCAAGAATGACCCTTGCTCAGAAAACTGCAATAACTGCTCCTGCCACAGGATTATTAGTGTATCAGACTGATGGACTTACAGGTTTCTGGTACTTTAACGGAACAATTTGGGTTAGATTATATTCAGGAACAACAAGTGCATGGGATTTATTAGGAAATGCTGGAACTGTTGCTTCTACAAATTTTATTGGAACAACAGATGCAGTAGATTTTGTTATAAGAACAAATAATTCTGAAAATGCAAGAATTACAAGTGGTGGATTAGTTGGTATTGGAATAAATGCTCCTACACATAAATTAACAATTCAAAGCGGAACAATTAGCACTCTTAGATTAATAGGACCAGGTGGATTTGGTTCAACTGCCAGGCTAAATTTTGGCGATGGAAATTATGTATATCTGGATGAAGATATTGATGATAATCTAACAATTTATGGTTCTGGAAGAACTGCAATTATGGGAGGTAATGTTGGAATAGGACTTACAACTCCAGCTTATGATTTAGAAATAGATGGCAGTTTTGGATTCGGTGACGGTACAGCAGGTTCTTATCGATCAAGAACTGAAACCAGAAACGATGCCGGGCAAATGGCTACTCAATCAGGATTTTTTCAAACATCTGCTCCTGCACCTGCAACAAGTTGGCCAACTGGAGCAGGAAGCTGGTGGCATTTAATTGATTGCAGACATTCCAACAATGGAAATAATTATGCTCTACAACTAGCAGGCGGTTTTTTTGATCAAGAATTATATTTTCGAAAGACTAACAACAATGCTTCTCAGGCATGGAAATTAATTTTAGCGACAAGTACAGCAGGTAATGCAGGTCAAGCATTAATATCACAAGGAGCGGGATTAGAACCTACATGGAGCGGTGTAATTACTCCGTCTCAGATATACAGCGTTGAAAGTACATCTTCAGTTACTTTGAATGGTTCTTGGCAAATTATTCCTGGAGAAAGCCTTACTATTAACGGCTTAATTGCCGGTGATAGGGTATTAATTAATTATTCTGGTAATGCATTAATGACTTCAAGTGATCACGCAGATGTTAGTACAGCCGCATTCTCAAATGGTGTTATGATCGCTATTGGCGGATATTCTAGATTTAGTTTGGATTATTCTGGAACAAATTGGGTTGGTTGGCAAAATTTTTCTTCCGTTGCCAGATATACAATCCCTGCAAATGGCAACTACACATTTGACGTTCGTGCTTACATGTCAGGAAGTGGTACTATTTCAGTTGGAGGAAACTCTACTCAAGCAACTGAAGGGGTATTAATTATATATGTTCTAAAAAATTAATAATATGAAAACTTTTTTTTTATCTCTCTTGGTTATAATTACCATTACCGTAAAATCACAAGAAATTACAAGAGAAAAAATTGATATTGTTGAAATTGGTAATGGTATATTAGAAAATGGAAAAGCAGTTATTAAATGTCAAAAATGTGATAATCCCGAAAACTATGTTGTCTCTCTTACAGAGATAACTCAACCATTAGAATTATTTATTTCAGAAAAAAATAATTATTCATTTACTGTAGAATCCAAAATCAGTATGAATGGTAAGTTTGATTTTATAGTTTATAAAAAAACTACCGTAACTATTTCAAATTCTAAATAAAAAATCTTTATTATGAGAGCAACCATTAAACCCAAATTGTACTACTTTAAACCCAGTTTTATTTTCATTCATAAACAAGCAAAATATTCACATTTAATTTAATGCTATTAATTTACATATTTTTATCAATTGTCAATTTTAAATATAATTCAGGTATTTTCACCTAACTTATTTTTAATAAAAAACGTAAAATTACTTGACACGATATGCTAAATAACATAAATTTGCAACTGATAAAATATTAATTTATGAAAACAACACTTACAATCACGTTTTTAACTATTCTGCTTTTTTCAATTCAAGTATCTGAAGCACAAGTTTCAATTAACACTTCCGGTTTAGCTCCTGTTGCATCATCAATGCTTGATATAACTTCAACAACAAGAGGTTTACTTATTCCAAGAATGACTCAAGCTGAAAGACTGGCTATTGGTGCGCCTGCAACAGGTTTGTTAGTGTTTCAAACAAATTTATCAATTGGTTTTTGGTTTTATGATGGAACTGCCTGGACCCAACTTTCTTCAGCTCCAACTGGTACAGAATGGTGGATCAGACCAGCCGCAGCCAATTATATTCAACCAATATCTAATGCAAATATCAGAGCTTATGATGCAGGACAAACATATGGAGTTTGGTATGATGGTTCTACAAGTCAGTATGCAATTTATGCAAGAACACAATCAGCAACCTCACCAACTTCTGCTATAGTTGGATTTTCTGACGTTTCTGGTAATCAAACTTATGGTTATCTTGGATTTAATGGCAATTATACCTCTGGCACTTTGAGTGTTGATGGTTCTGCAGTATACGGTGTTGTAGATGATCCTAACAGAACTGGTGGTTTTTTTAGAACTACAGGAACAGCATCTGTTGCTGCAAATATAAATTTCTCTAATGTATGGATTGCAAGTTTTAATAAAGTTGACAATGCATCTGATACCTATAACCCATGTGCAAATTACGGAGAATTAAACGTTTCAAGCACAACCTTAAGTGGTTATCAATCAGCATTATTTGGATATTCAAATAGAACTGCAGCTTCTGGCAATTCGGGATATACCGTTGGTGTACAAGGTATTGCTGTTGGTCAAAGTCAGGACTCATATGGAATAATGGGTGTAGCTTCTTGTACAGGAACAGCATACGGTGTTGGATTATATGGAGAAAGTTCTGATAACGCAAATGGATCTGATTATTTTTCTGCAAACGTTGGTGCAGTTGAAGGGAATGGAGCTTGGCTAACAACAACTTACAATTATGGTGTTGTTGGCAGATATGCTGGTGCAGGTACAGGTAGAAGAAGTGGTGGAGTTTTAGGAACATACTGGACTTCAGATTGGGGATCTTTAGGCTATCTAAATAGCGCAGGAACTGCATACGGTTTATGCTATGTTGGAGGAGGTGTTACTGCAGGTAAAAGTGTGAATCACATAGCAACTGAGATAGGTATGGGTGGAAGTGGTGATTTAATGGGTGGTTGGATTAATGGTAACATTTATGGGTTAAATGTAAAAGGTGAAAGATATAGCATATATACTCATGGTCGCCAGTATTCTAATGATATAATTACATTATTAGCTGATGTTCCAAATTCAGATTCCAGAATACCTACTTATGTTCCTAGTTCAATGACTGTTGATGTTTACGCTCGTGGAACGGCTACCCTTGTTAACGGTGAAACCATTATTAATTTCTCTAAATCATTTAAAGATGTAACTTCTGATATAGACCCTGTTATAGTAACAGTTACACCAGTTGGCAGAAATGCTGGATTATATATTGATAATTGTACAAAAAACGGTTTTAAAGTAGTTGCTGGCGATCAATCATTTGATAAAACTACACCATTACAATTTACATGGATAGCAGTTGGAACAAGAAAAGGATATGAAAATCCTGTTACACCTGAAGAATTACTTCCAAAAAGTTATGAAACTAATATGAACGGTGTTATGTTTAACGAATCTGATTTAAATAATTCTGCTTTACCTATATGGTGGGATGGACAACAATTACGTTTTGACTCTGTACCATCACATTTAAATAAAAAAACTGCTCTTTCTAAAGAAACAATACACAAAAACAATAATATTATTGAAAATAAATCGACTAAAAAAAACATTATATCTTCAATTAACAAAAATTAAAAATGAAATCAATTTTATTAATATTTCTCTTTTTTCCTTTATGCCTATTCTCCCAAGGGCTTCTCATTAATGCCGGTCAACTTAGGATTGAAGGTGGAAATGTTGTAATTGCTGCCAATGGAAACTGGACAAATAACGGAACAGTAAATTGTGTTTCAGGAAGCACAGTAAACTTTGTTGGCAACACATTGCAAACTATTCAGGGAACAAACACAACATCATTTTCTAATTTAACAGTAAATAATTCTGGTGGAGGAATAATAATTGGAAGAAATATTAGCACATTGGGAACACTATTAATTACACAAGGAAGTATAGATTTAACAAATAACAATATAGATTTATCAACTACCGGTTCCATTTCTGGTGAAACTGAAACAAATAGAATAAAAGGAACTGATGGATTTGGAATTGATGGGTTGGGATCAGGAACTATTCAAACTACTCGTCTTAATCCAAGCGGTAATGTAGCAGGCTTAGGATTAAATATTACCCCAACTGTTGCTTTAGGTAATACAGTTATAACACGTGGTCATCTTAGACAAGCAGGCTCAGGAAGTTTTTCTGGAAGTTGGAGCGTTCTCCGTTATTATGATATTCAGCCAACCACAATGACTACAATTTCTGTAAACAATTTTAATTATTGGGGAGGTGTAGGAAACCCCGAATTAAACGGACATACTGAAGCAAATTTACAAATGTTTCAAAGAGTGAATTATGGAGGACCAACATTCTGGGAACCTAGGACTAGCACTCCCAACGCTGGAGCAGATTTCGTTTCATCCACTTCGGTAAATAATTCAGTGGGCGGAATTATTCGCATTACGCTTGGAAGCACAACAACACCATTACCTGTAGAATTAATTAATTTTAAAGCAGAATGTGATAACAATGTAAATAATATAATCTGGCAAACAGCCAGTGAATTTAATAACAATTATTTTTCTGTTGAGAAAAGCCCAGATGGAGAAAATTTTTCGTCTTTTACTCAAGTTTATTCACAAGGCAATAGCTCTATAATTCAAAACTATAACGCTGTTGATTTTAATCCTTTTATAGGCACTAGTTATTATCGATTACATCAATACGATTTAGATGGTCAAGAATCATTTTCTAATATAGTTAGTTTAAACTGCAAATCAGATAATTTCAAAGAAGATATACTTCCAGTTTCACCTTCAAACAACAATGTAGATGCTATCATACAAGGAATTCCCGGTACTTCATATGAAATTAAATTAACTAACCTTTTAGGACAGGTAATTGCAAATAAAACAATTAATTTAGTAGATTTCCAGCAAACTGCACGAATTTATGATACTAATTTAGCTATTGGTATGTATTACCTAGTAATGCAAACCGAAACAAAAAATATAAGTAAGGCTTTAATTATAAATCATTAAATATTAATTATAAAAATTAAAGCTGAATAAATACAAATTAAAAGAATACATCTAATTTATTTAATATTCTGTCAAAAAAACAACAAAATACTTGACTTCCGGTTTTTTATAGTGTAAATTTGTTAATACTCGTATTTCGCCAATCTCATACAACTAAAAATTTAAAAATATTTATTATGAAACCTCCTTTTTTAATTTCAATATTAATAATTTTTAATTTTTATAATGCTATTGGTCAAACCATAGAGCAAAACAATGCAAATACTGAAGTAAAAGAAACAATAAGTGTAATTATAGATGACAATTCATCAAAGATATCACCAAACAAATCAAATAACTCTAACACACAAAATAATACAATTACATTAAGAGAAAAATATTTAACATTAGAAGAACTATTGGAAATTGATTTGAATAAAATTGAGATTGATGTTTTAACTAGAAATACTCTTAATGAAATTTTACTTGAACGAAAACAAACATTAAATAAAGGATTATCAATAGAAGACATAGATAAGAAAATATCAAACTATCTTATTAAACTCAAAATAAAAGCATGAAATCTATCATTTTAAACATTTTATTTGTTTTAATTGTCTCATATGCTTTTGCTCAACCTGCAAATGACGAATGTGCTGGTGCTATTCCTTTAACAGTTGGAGCTACCTGCTCATATACTGCAACAACAAATGCTTTAGCAACTGCATCTGCTGGTGTTCCTGCTCCTGGTTGTGCAAATTATCTTGGCGGTGATGTTTGGTACTCAGTTGTAGTACCTGCTTCAGGACATTTAATTTTTGACTCGCAAGCAGGTGTTGTAACAGATGCAGGTATGGCAATATATTCTGGAGCATGCGGAAGCCTTAGTCTTATTAATTGTGATGATGACAATAGTAATAATGGATTAATGGCTATGATTGATCAAGCAGGCTTAACTGCTGGATCTACAATTTACATAAGAGTATGGGAATATGGAAATAACAATAATGGTTCATTTTCTATTTGTGTATACGATCCAGGCTTAGGTGCATGTGCGAGTGTAACTTCTATTGCAACTTGTGGAACTAACCAAACTGTTACTTCAGGTGGCGGTAGTGGTATTTGGAACTCAGGTTTATGTGGAAGTGGAACACCAGGCAAAGAAAAAATTTATAGCTACGTAGCTCCATCAACAAATAGTTATTATATTTCTGTTACTACAGATGGAAGTTGGATGTCTTATGCCTTTCAGGAAGGTACTTGTGAGTCATCTGGCTGGAATTGCATTTCAAGAATAAGCACCTCTGGTGCATATGGTCCTTTTAATTTAACTGCCGGATTAACTTACTATTTTTTAGTTGACGATGAGGATGCTGCTAGCTCTACTCATATTTTCAACATAGTTTGTCCAGAAACGCCTGGCAATTATCAACATTCTACAACAAGCCTACAAGGCACATATTTAGGCGACTGTATGGTAAATACATGTGCTGGTGTTTACACAGATGACGGATTGGGAGGTGCTGGTTATTATTCACCTAATATAAACGGAGTTTATAGAACATTCTGTCCGGATGCACCAGGCAAATGTTTACAGGCAACTATTACATCTATGGATATTTACTATAATGCTGGTTGGACTGATTATCTATTTATAAAGGATGGACCTACTCAGGGAAGTCCAACATTATGGGTTGGAGCCGGAACATTAGCAACTCCGATTACCGGGGGTGGTACATGGGCAAATCCTATTGTTTCAACTGATCAAAGTGGCTGTCTTACTTTTCAGTTTTATTCAAGTGCTGTAAACGAAAGACCAGGATGGTCAATAAACTTAAGCTGTAATGACTGTGGAACAACTCTTACTAATAATGACTGTATCACAGCAACACCAATCTGTGGAGCCACTAATATGTCATCCGCAAGCACAGGACCTGGAATCACATCAGTATGTGGTGGCTGTAATTTAAGTGAGAATTATTCAAGTTGGTACTATTTTGAAATTACAAATAGTGGAAGACTTTCTTTAGATTTAAAACCCGAAGATTTTTTCGAAGATTACGACTTTGCATTATACCAGGCAACAAATTGCACTTCGCTAGGAAATCCTGTAAGTTGTACTTATGCTGCTTCGCCAACATATTGCAATAATATTTCAGATGGAGCTTCTTATTATATCTCTAATGTGAGTTTTAATACTATTAATAATACATCAACTGAAAATACCGATAATCATTCAAACTACACATCAATAAGTACTAATGTAAATTCTGGATCTTCCTACAATTTAAGTGTAACTGTTGTTGGTAATGGGATGGAAGTTGTTGCTTGGTTTGATTGGGATAAAAGCCTTACATTTGATGCAGGCGAATATTATGTAATTGGAACAGGAGGGCCAGGTGTTATTGGACCAATTAGCATAACAATACCTCCAACTGCGCGGGCAGGCAAAACTGGATTTAGAATTTATACTGCTCGAGGTGGTTATCCACCAGCTGCTAATGCTTGTACTTCATATGCAAATGGCGAAATTGAAGATTATGCCATATTTATTAATGACGGTACACATTGTTCCAACAACGTTAAAGATGCTGACGAAACCGGAGTAGATTGTGGAGGTGTAGATTGTGTTTCATGTGCAGCAAGCAACTGGCCAACAAATACAGGAACTAACAATGTAGCAACAGATGTTTCTGAAGATGTAACTGGTAATAGTTGGGTATCTAGTATGCCTGTAAATGCTGGTGAATCGTATTATTTAATGGTTAATAACTGGTCACCAGGTGCAGCTGGTTTTGATTTAATTTGGAATTTTAGTGAAGGTGGAGCTATGGATTGTGCTATTACACTACCTATTGAATTATCATACTTTAATGCATTTAAGAAAAATAATTTTGTTCAGTTAGAATGGACCACAGTTTCTGAAACTAATAACGATTACTTTACTGTACTTAAATCTTACGATGCTAATATTTATAAACCTATTAGTAAAGTTAATTCTGCAGGAAATTCAAATACTGCACAATACTATTCTGCAGTTGATTTAGAAGCACTAAATCAAACTACATATTACAGATTAAAGCAAACTGATAAAGATGGCAAATTTTCTTATTCAGATGTTAAGGTATTAAATCCTGATAGTTTTACTGAAACTTTAAATTCTTTGAATGCATACTATGCAAGCTCAACACAGGAAATTTTTGTTTCTTTTAATGGTGTACCTAACGAAAATTATTATTATACAATATATGATATGACGGGTAGACCAATAAAGAAAAACGTAATCAAAGCAAGTAATTCTGCAAAAGGATATGTTGTAATAGGCACTAATGATATATCTCAAGGAATATATAGTTTTATATTAAATGACAAACAAACTGTCATTCAACAGAAACTTATTATAACAAAGTAAAAATAAAAAGAGCGATTGTTTTCACAATCGCTCTTTTTATTTAATTCCTAATTAATTTTTATATTTCAATCTCTTCCCCACCCGACTCAAAAAAATGATACTCTAAAAAGGTATATGATGGGTCTGATTTAATCTTTATTATTTTCTTATATTGTAAACTCCATTTAAATCTTTGTGACATTAGTCCTTTTCTAAGGAAAGCCGACACAAACGGATGAGTTTTTAATACTAATATCTTATTTGTTATTTTCTTAACAAGGTACTCAATATTGCTTTCAAGCTGGTCAACAAAAACTACAGATGGCGCAATTTCACCCGAACCATTGCAGGTAGGACATTTTTCTATTGTTATAATATTTGTTTCGGGGCGTACACGCTGACGTGTAATCTGCATTAAGCCAAACTTACTTAAAGGAAGGATATGATGTTTTGCATGATCTTTCTCCATCAATGTTTTAACATGATCAAAAACCTTTTGTCTGTTTTCGGAATCATGCATGTCTATAAAATCTATAACAATGATCCCACCAATATCACGCAATCTTAATTGTCTGGCTATTTCATCAGCAGAAAGCAAGTTTACCTCAAGTGCATTACGTTCCTGATTTTGCTCACTAACTGATCTGTTTCCGCTATTAACATCGATAACATGCAGTGCTTCGGTATGTTCAACAATAAGGTATGCACCAGATTTCATTGAAACTGTTTTACCAAAAAGCGACTTTATTTGTTTATCTACGCTAAAATGCTCAAAAATTGGTTTTGTGCCTGAATAATATTTAACAATCTTTTCTTTTTCAGGTTCAATACTCTTAATATAATCTTTAACCTGAGTATATAAATTTTCTTCGTTTATATGAATATTACTAAATGATGGATTTAGCATATCACGAAGTATAGCTGAAGTTCTATCAATTTCACCAATAATTAGCTTTGGTGGCTGAACTTCTTTAATGTTTTTAAAAGCATTTTCCCATTTTTGTATTAATTCACGTAACTCATTATCCAGTTCTGATAATTTCTTACCCTGAGCAACAGTTCTTACTATTACTCCGTAATTATTGGGCTTTATGCTTTGAATCAGCTTTTTTAATCTATGTTTTTCTTCGGCTGATTCAATTTTCTGCGAAACAGATACTTTATTTGAAAATGGTATCAGTACAAGGTTTCTGCCTGCTATTGAAATTTCTGAAGTTAATCTTGGTCCTTTTGTTGAAATTGGCTCTTTTGCAATCTGTACTAAAATTGTTTGGCCCGATTTTAAAATATTTCCAATTTTTCCATTCTTATCAATATCCTCACCTACACGATATGTATGTAATGAAGTATGAACTTCATTACTTGTTAATGCTTGATTTACATATTTCTGAAGGGTTAATACCTGTGGTCCTAAATCCAAATAATGCAAAAAAGCATCTTTATGATAACCTACATCAACAAAAACTGCATTAAGTCCAGTCATAATACGCTTTACACGACCAAGATAAATATCACCTACCGAAAAGCGTAAATTATTTTTTTCTTTATTTAATTCAACGAGTTGCTTATCTTCTAAAAGTGCAATCGATATCTCATTTGAAGTAACGTTTAAAACAAGTTCTCTAGTCACATCTTAATTATTAATAATACTAACTAATATAAATACAATAAACCTATAGAACAAAAGTACTATAGGTTTATTATATTAACTTAACAAACACAAGTAAATTACTAACGAATTTTCTTCTTGTGTCTATTTTTCCTTAAGCGTTTTTTACGCTTATGAGTAGACATTTTATGTCTTTTTCTCTTTTTTCCGCTTGGCATAACAAATTTTCAGTAAGATACTGATTATTTTTTAATATGAGATTTAACTTTGCTTGAAAAAGATTTAGCAGGTTTGAAAGCAGGAATAAAATGTTCTGGAATAATAATAGTTGTATTCTTAGAAATATTCCTAGCTGTTTTTTTAGCTCTCTTTTTAATAATAAAGCTACCAAAGCCTCTTAAATAAACATTGTTACCTTTTACCATTGATCCTTTTAAGGTATCCATGAATGATTCAACTGTTTTTTGAACAGTTACTTTTTCGATTCCAGTGTGTTTGGAAATCTCGTTTACGATGTCTGCTTTTGTCATTTTAAAATAGTTTTTATTTTTACAACTGTTTACTAATAATATTTTTCAGTCGGCAAATATAGCAGTAAATTTTAATTCCAAAAAATATAATTAACATTTTTTGTTTCATAATTTTTTAATTGTCTGATATATGTTGACCAATGCTTAATATTCTGTGACGTATTAATTTGCTGGTATATAAACATTAAAGTTAAGCTATTATTAAACTAGCAATGTATAAAAGTTAGTAATAACCAAAATAGCTTAACATATGCCTTGTGTATCTAAACCCTTATCTACAAAGGCTTTTTAATTACAATACAATAATGCCTATAATTAATATGAGAATAAATACATTTTTATGATTCATTAAATTTTATTTATCTTTGAATATAAAAAATTCAAACTTAATATGTCTGTAAATAAAGTAATTTTAGTAGGTAATGTAGGAAAAGATCCTGAAGTTCGTTATTTGGAAAACAATGTTGCAGTTGCCCGTTTTACACTTGCTACAACAGAATCTTATAAAAAATCAACCGGAGAAGTAGTTAAAAACACAGAGTGGCATAATATTGTATTATGGAGAGGTCTTGCGCAAGTTGCAGAGAAATATGTAAAAAAAGGCAGTCAATTATATATTGAAGGAAAAATCCGTTCACGCTCTTATGATGATAAAGACGGGAATAAAAAATATTTTACCGAGATAACAGCTGATAATATGACGTTATTGGGGAAAAGAGAAAATTCTGATGATTTTCAGAATAATGGCACTAACTCTATTGTTCAAAATGATGTAGCAACAAATCAGATTGACATTAACCAGGGTGCTCCTACTGACGATTTACCTTTTTAATTTAAATATTATTTAATTGGAAGCCGACCCATTTCCTTCGGCAATGTTAATTTGTAACATTGTGCTGAATAATATCACTTTCGGACAAATATCCGGAATAATTGTAATTATAATTTTAATTATTCTTTCAGGAATGATGTCTGCCAGTGAGGTTGCTTATTTTTCACTTACTCCTTCAGAAATTGAAAAATTAAAGAAAAAACCAAATTCTAAAGGCAACAAGATTCTTAAATTGCTTGACAATCCTGAAAAACTTATTGGAACTATTTTAATTGCAAATACCTTTGTAAATATTGGAATTGTTATTATTTCCACATGGGTTTCTACTGCAATTTTTAATTCCTATTTCCCAAGAGCATCAAATCTTGTAATATTTATTTTTCAGGCAGTAGTTATTACATTAATTATATTATTTTTTGGAGAAATTTTTCCCAAAGCATTTGCAACTCAATTTAGAATGAGAACTGCGAATTTTATGGCCACAACTATTACATTTCTATCCAAGCTACTATTTCCTATCACATTCCTTCTTGTTAAAAGCTCAGATGTAATAAAACAAAGAGTGCAAAGGCAAACAGCTGTGTCAATAAACGACTTATCACACGCTATTGACCTTGCATCAACAGAACTTAGGGATGATGAAAAACTTTTAAAAGGTATTGTTAACTTTGGTAATACTGATGTAAAGGAAATAATTATTTCCAGAATGGATGTAGTTACCGTTGATATGAAATATCCATTTTCTAAGGTAGTTTCTATTATTATTGAATCAGGTTATAGCAGAATTCCAGCAATATCAAATAGTTTTGATAATGTAAAAGGAATACTATATATTAAGGATTTGCTACCACATATTCACAAAACTGAGTTTCGCTGGCAATCTCTTATAAGACCTCCATATTTTATACCCGAAACTAAAAAGATTAATGATTTACTTGAAGAGTTTCAGCTTAAAAAAATTCATATGGCAGTTGTAATTGATGAATATGGTGGAGCATCTGGTATTGTTACATTAGAAGATATTTTAGAAGAAATAGTTGGTGATATTGATGATGAATTCGATAAAGAAAATACAAGTTTTGTAAAAATCTCTGAAACAGAATATCTTTTTGAAGGAAAAACACTTTTAAATGATTTTTACAGAGCTGTTAACGTAGCCGACAACTATTTTGATAGTATTAAAGGAGAAGCAGAAACTCTTGCCGGATTAATTCTTGAAATTAAGGGAAGCATTCCTCAAAAAAATGAACTAATTAAAATTGAAAAAATAAATTTTAAAATAAAATCTGTTGATAACAGAAGAATAAAACAGCTAATTGTAAATCTTGAAAAAGATTCAACAACTTAATTTTATGAAAACACTATACTTGTTTTTAGTTTCAACTTTATTACTGCTCATATCATGTAATCAGGACTATATTCCTAAACCAGCCGGATATTTCAGAATAGATTTACCCGAAAAAAAATATCAGGTTTATGATAAAGACTGTCCATACACTTTTGAATATCCATTGTATTCACAGGCTCATGTCAGCGATCAGACAAACGCACTACCTTGCTGGTTAAATTTAAATTTTCCGGATTTTAAAGCCAAAATACATTTAAGTTATATTAAAGTTACAAGCGACTTAAATGAAGCTATAGAAGAATGTAGAACTCTTGTATATAAACATGATATTAAAGCCGATGCCATAAAAGAAGTTCCATATTCAGATTCAATTAACAAAGTGTACGGAACCTTATATGAAATTAAAGGAAATGCTGCCTCCAGCATACAATTTTATGTTACCGACAGCTTAAATAACCTGGTAAGGGGAGCATTGTATTTTGAGGTTAAACCAAATAAAGACAGTCTGGCTCCAGTAATAAATTTTCTTGAGGAAGATATTACTCACATTGTAGAAACCATACGCTGGAAATAACAAAATGCCTAAAGTTGAATACATAAAAAATGATTCTGATTGTATAATTGCCCTCTGCCCTATTATTTCTGAGGATTTATCGCTAAATTATTCTGATTTTTATACCCAGATATTTAAAAGTATAAAAAGAAAAAAAGAATGGCAAACAACTCATTTTATATTAGAAAATATTTTTCATGCTAAAACTACATATAGTTATAACAATATTTTAAAGCCGGTATTAATTGATAAATCTGATAACATTAGCATTTCACATTCTCAAAATTATGCTACTGTTATTACCAGTAAAAATAAAAAAGTAGGAATTGATATTGAAGAAATAACTCCAAGAATTCATAAAATAGCTCATAAATTTCTTCACACTTCCGAAAAAGAATATTTAGAAAATGAAACTCAGAAAACCGAAATGCTCTATTTAATATGGTGTGCAAAAGAAGCCATTTATAAACTTTCCGATAGTTTTCTGGAATTTGACAGAGATATTATTATTGAAAAATTTACAATTTTTAATAAAAGTAAATTAAATGCTAAGGTAATATTTCAAGATTCTTTTATAAATATTGAATTACAATATATTGTTAATGATAAATTTGTTATTGTATGGGTTGTAGAAAGTTAACACAAAGACACAAATTTCACAGAGATACACAAAATTAATAAAACTTTTTTTAGTTCTCTATTTTAAAATGGCCGAAGAATGTGGAAGCTTACAAACCCACCACCGTCATTCCGTTCTCCGCCGCGAATTGTTTCAGAATCTTCACACCACTCAATACATTTCACTCTTTTGTAAACTTTGTTAGCAACACATTATCTCCACTCTCCTGCTTTACCAAATATAACCCCTTTGCAAGTTTTTCGGTATTAAAAACAAACTCATTTTCAGTTGTTTTGGTTTGTAATATTGTTTTGCCAGTAATATCTATAATGCTTAAAGTATTTATTGCGTTAGGCTCTTTGTTAAACTTTAAATTAAGTTCGTTAAAACATGGATTTGGGTATATTGTTATAGTTTCATTTTTGTTTTCATAAAGTGCATTTATTCCAGTCCAGTTCTCATTAAATAACGAATCCGTTGTTACGCATACATCATCTATAAAATAATATGCCATAATTCCATCTTTGTCAATCAAAATGTATTCTGTGTTTGAATCATCAAAAAAATTGCCAATCATAATATAATTATAAGCAGAATCGGCAACAAATGATCCTGATATTTTTGTCCAGTTAATAGTGTCGGTAATAATACTATCTGTATACACATGAGCAGAATTTGTAATGGGCACTGGAGCACCCCATGAATATGGAACAGTAGAAAACTTAACTCCCATTTTATTAATTGCAACTGTGGTCATGTAACTATTAACCTCACCTCCTAAATTAATAAATAATGAGACATAATATTTTTGCCCAATAATTAACGTAGATATTAAATTTGAGCCAATATATTCTCTAGCATTTGATGCTAATAGATACGCTGAATACATTCCTGAATAAGCACTGCCCGTATGTGGAAATTGAAACCCTGCATAATTATTTGGTGGCATGATGATTTGGTTTGAAGAACAAGTATTAAAGTAATCTGGAGTTTCTCTAAACGAATTCCAGTGATTACATAAATACATTAAACCTGCATCATATGGACAAGTAAGATTATCTTCAAAACTTGGATTGATTACTATGTTTTGAGAAAAAGAATTGCAGGAGATGAAAATAAAAACTAGAAGAAACAATTTCATGATATATTATGAATTTAATATTAAAAGGAACCTGCAAAAGCAGGCTCCTAAATTAATGTAGTTTATTTAATAATAACAAGTTTTTTGTAAGAAACTTTATTGTTAGAAGTAAAAATTGAATAATATGTACCTATCGACAAATCAGACAAGTCAATTTTTATAGAACTACTTACAGGTCTATCATTATAAACTATTCTTCCTGTAATATCGCTTACAATAATATTATCAATTGTTGCATTACTTTCTGTAGTAATTTCAAAAGTACCATTACTTGGGTTGGGGTTAACCTTTACCAAATCATTATTTACCACAGAAATAGAATCGTTTATCAACTGAGGGTTTACCGGTCGCAAGTATGTTGCATTGGTTCCGTTATCTCTAAAGCGGGCAACAAATGCATCGGTAGTTCCTGTGGTTGAAACCATTTGCTGCGATCCGTTTTCAAGGTTAATAGTACCGTTAAAAGCTCCACCAATATAAAACATATTATGTGTATTATCGAAAACCACTGCATTCGCTGATGAAAAGCTACCGGAGATTCCGCTAAAGATACCCTTATTCCAAATGCCACTTAAGTTTGAATTGAACTTTGTAATAAATTGATTTTGTGTTGTACCTATAGCAAGACTAATTTGAAAAGGGATATCGAAGTAAAATGCAGAAGAAGCAAAAGTACCTGAAACAAAAACATCACCGGTTGTAGTATTTACAGCCAGCTTTGTGGCCCAGTTTGCAGGATCAGCTTGTGGTGATAGTTTAAGATTAGAAGTATTCCATGTTATGGCAGTAGAAGGGCTAGGGTAAACATATACAAATGCCTGCTTGTTTGCAGTACTATTCTGGTTATAAACCGACTGATAATATCCACTTAAAAACAATTTGCCACTATAGGTAGCCATATCAGTTACTCCGAAGTATTGTGTTCCGGTGCCCAGTCTCGAATAATTCTGATATGCACCTGTGGTAGCATTTACCCACCATAAAAACGATACATTACCATAAGTAGAATTGGCGGTCATTGATGTAAAATATAATTTTCCACCATTGATGTCATTTATAAACTTCATATTAAATCCCCAATCGTTCAAGGTATTTGGCGCTCCATTATAATTATTAAAAGCCCATTTTAATTCGGGTTTACTTAAAGTGGTGTTCCAATCATATTTTGCAATAAATAAATCAGCATAAGCCGATGCATTAGTCAAAGTGGTGTTTGTAGCAGTTACCGGATTTAAAAAGTTTATGGATGTGCCCATAAAATCACCAGTAATAAATGCTGTCTGCCCTTCGGTCGAGAGCCCTAATGCATAATCTAAGGAATTCCCACTCGAAAAAGAAATCTGATCACTTCCATTACTGCAATACAAATTGCCTGGATCAAGATATGCTAGGAATATATCTGAATAATTCGTATTTGGTAGAGCCGGTAACCCATTAGTGAAATTCATTGAATAATCGTAAATACCTGCAACAACAATTTTAGTTAAATTTCCACTGCCATCAACTAATTTATCAATTTGAAATCTACCCGTTTTGACTGGCGAATTATTAGCATAAATAGGATCATATAAATACCCATAAATTTTTCCATCTATTGCATGTCCACAATAGTCTAATTTTACAACGTAAATCCATCTATACCAATTCCAATAAGGGCTAAATGATGTGCCAAGATTATATGTAGTTGTACCCAATGTAAAATCTCCATTTGCCATACCAATTGCATAAATATAATTGTTGTCGTAAACCATATCACAAATTTCCTGATAACCGGTAGTGTTTACCATTTCCCAAGGCCAACCACTAGTTGATGAATTTGTTAAATTGGTTAATGATGAAACAGTGCAATTATTTTGATCTGTTATCGTAAAACCATAAGAACCAGCACACAAGTTAGTTGCTGTAGCTGTTGTTTGTGGAGGTGTGGTGTTCCATAAATATGTATATGGTGGAGTGCCACCAGTTGGATTAAGGGTAATCTGCCCATTACAAACTCCATTACAACCTGGTTGAGTTTTGGTTATTGTATAACCAATATTAGTTGGCTGAGTAATTGTTACAAAACTAGATTTAGTACATCCTACATCATCTCTGACTGTAACAAAATAAGTACCGGCGCAGAGGTTAACAGCTGGATTTGTTGTTTGTGAATTGCTCCATAAATATGTATATGGTGGTGTTCCACCAATAATAGGTGTATTAACCGTAGCCTGCCCATTACATTGTCCATAACATTGTACACTAGTTGGAGAAGTAACTATTGAACTCATAGGATTCGGTGTTACATTAATTGTTACAGTTACAGGCAATCCGGTACAACCGTTAGCTGTTGGAGTAATAATAAAAGTAGCTGTTCCTGGAGAAGAACCAGTTGTATTTAAAGTTTGAGTAATCGGGTTTGATATACCTGATGCCGCACCACCTGTTACAGAATTATAGGTTGCAGTCCAACTAAATGTTGTTCCAGGCACATTGCTATATAAAATAATATTGGATGTACTACCTGAGCAAATGTTGCTGAAGGCATTAGTTGTTACTACTGGTATTGGATTCACTGTTACATTAACAGTTGATGAACCTGTACAGCCAGCAGGATAAGTCGCAACAACAGTATATGCTCCAGACGATGTTGGAGTGACAGTGGTATTCTGACTATTTGCCTGAAACCCTCCCGGACCTGTCCATTGGTAGACATATGATGGTCCATACGTTGATGTTAGATTTACACTTGCTCCCAAACAAACTGTTGATGGAGACGCAGAAGCTGTAATTAAAGGTGAGTTTAATTGATAAAATTCAATCTCATCAACAAGCAAATCATCTCCACTACCGCTAATAGGTGGCCAGATCCACAAATCAATATTTGCTGTAGATGAAGTTGCAATCCATGTTCCGCATAATTGGTACCAGACATTAACAGAATTATTTCTAGGGATCAATGTCCCTGGAATAACATCTATGCCGTTAATTCGAGCTTTAAATTCAGGAATAGAATATGTAGTAGACGCTTCCGTATTTGGATTTCTGACTTTTACAAGTAAATAATACCTCCTGTTAATTGTTAATCCAGTTATAGTTTTCCTTAAAAAATATGATAAAGGACTACTTCCATTTACACACAAGAAAGGGGCTCCAGTTGTAGTATTATTCCAAGAAGTTACTGCAGCATTTGAGTTATTTACAATAGTAATTGCGCCTGTGCTAAGCAGCCCACTAGGTGTTTCATATGCATATGTGGATTGAAAACCAGTGGTAGTACCAGTAGAGAAATTCCAATTCTGACCTACAAGATTACCTGAAGAGTAAGGGCAAGTATTATTACAATTAGAAACCGGTGGTGGTGGATTTACGTCATCAATTGATTTAAATAGATTTAAATTAATATTAGTATTAATATTCGAACTAATAATTTTCAAATAATACTGATTACCAGAAATAAAGCTTCGATAATTAATAGATAGACTATCAGTTTTACTTACAATTACTGTTTGCTGTGAGCAACTACCAGAAATTAAATCAAGGGACTGTACATTTGGTCCATTAAAAATGTCAATATTATATGAATCTGATTCAGGAATAAACGAAATCCAAAATGGCGAACTACTAATTAGTATACTTCCTGTAAATTCTCCCTCGCTATTAAGCGATAGCAAATATGGGTTATTGCAACTAGACCCCGTTTGTGCATTAATGTTAAGTATAATCATTAATGCTGTAAAAAAAGTTAGAAATAGTTTTTTCATTTTTGCTGTTTTTAATTATTACATATAAACATTATTTTTTAAAACACATACCGCTTTCGTCAGACATTTGATATTTGTTACAATAAAATTATGTTGACGCACAAATTGCCATTTACCTTGAATAGCTTGATTTGTTATTTATTTTTCTTTATTCTTTTAAATGATTAATGATTTTAGTTTTTTAATTATATGCATTTAACACCCCATAGTCGAATAACTTTAATTTAGTAACCACAAATAGTTAATTATTTTTTATCATACATTATATGTGCCTGTATACATGCGTAATAGAATAATTATATTTTTTATCTACTAACCTTTTATTTATATATTAAAAAATACTTGTAGGTTTGTAAAATGAATCTATATTCTAAGTTTACTACAAAAAACAAAAAGCTGGCTTTGCTTATTGATCCTGACAAAACATCAGGTATAGAGGCGGCAAAGCTTGCCAAAGAAGCTGAAGCAAATTGGTTCAGTTTTATTTTTGTAGGTGGTAGTTTAGTTACCGAACCGATTGACGAATTAGTTGAGAAAATAAAAAAATCATGTAATATTCCTGTTGTTTTATTTCCCGGAAGTCCGTTTCAGCTCACACCAAATGCTGATGGCTTATTACTTTTGTCGTTAATTTCAGGAAGAAATCCCGAATATTTAATTGGTCACCACGTTAATGCTGCACCGGTAATTAAAAAGTATAAACTGGTAACAATACCCACAGGATATATATTAATTAATGGAGGAAAGGTTTCTTCAACAGAATACATGAGCAATACAAAAGCAATTCCTGCTTCAAAAATTGACATAATAAAGTCAACTGCGTTAGCGGGAGAAATGCTCGGGTTAAAACTTATTTACCTTGAAGCAGGAAGTGGAGCTAACAATTCCGTTTCAGAAGAAATAATTAAAGAAGTAAAAAAAACTGTCTCAATACCTTTAATTGTTGGAGGTGGAATTAACGATGCCAAACAATTAAACTCAATTTTTAAAGCCGGAGCTGACATTGCTGTAATAGGCACTGCAGTAGAAAAAGATAAAACTGTTATAAAAAAACTTGGAAAGGTTTTAAAAAACTAGAAATAAGCAGTATGTCATTCTGAGCAAAGCGAAGAATCTAGACACGTACCAGATTCTTCACTCCGCCGCAGCGGAGTTCTGAATGACATCATACTTTTTGCCATCTATTAACTAATAAAATCCAATTTCCAGTCCTACACTTAGCTTAGGCAATTCGAATTTCGAATAAATAAACATTTAACACTCTGCCTTCCTTCGAATCCAATCAGGAGTATAAGAAGCGCTTATTGATTCCACTTATTTCCATTTAGTCCTTATATAAATTGTATATGTAACTTCAATCAACTTTTAGATAACTCTTCAAATAATGCTTTTTGCTGATCTGTTAAGTTTGTTGGAATTTTAATGTTATATGTTAAATATAAATCTCCAAATTGCCCCTCATTTTTATAAACAGGAAATCCTTTTCCTTTTAGCTTTATAATACTACCATTTTGAGTTTCTGGTTTCACATTTAGTTTTACTTTTCCATCCAATGTGTCAATTGTTATTTCACCACCTAAAACTGCAGTAAATAAATCTAAATCTTCAGAAGCATGTAAATTATTTTCAATTCTCTTAAACTTTGTATTATTTACAATTAGAAATGTTATGAATAAATCACCATTTGGTCCACCATTAACCCCATTACTTCCATGTCCTGTAATTTTAATTGTTTGTTTGTTTTCAATACCTGCCGGAATTGTAATTCTTATTTTTTCCTGGTTAACAGTTAATGTTTGTTTATGAGTCCTATATGTATCGATAAAATCTATATGCAATTCTGCATTATAATCTTCTCCTTTGTATTTTGCCTGTCTACCTCTACCCATACCACCTGACGACCCGCCAAACATTGATTCAAAAAAATCTGAGAAATCAGCTCCAGATTGATGTCCTTGATTTCTTTGTCCACTAGTATTTGCATATTGTTTTTGACTTCGTTTTGTATTTTCAAATTCATCCGCATGCTGCCAATCATTTCCATACTGATCATATTTCTCGCGCTTTTTGGGATCACTTAGCACCTCATTAGCCTCGTTTACCTGCTGAAAATTAGCTTTTGCCTTTTTATCATTAGGATTTAAATCAGGATGATATTTTCTGGCCAATTTTCTGTAAGCATTTTTAATGTCTTTAGGAGTTGACGTTTTTGTAACACCTAATACTTTATAATAGTCTACAAAGGTCATTTGATTATTGTATTATGTTAGAATGGCATTCTTTGCTTAAGTTTGAAAAGCTTATATATCTCAAACCAAATGATACTTAATAATCCAGTTAAACAACAGATTATCCTTTAATGCATCTAGAGTTTTTTCAGTTTTCTTTTCTTGAAAAAACTCAATTCCCATTATTACAAATACGAAACCTAAAAGCATTAATCCTTCTTGCACATCACCCAAAAATAGATAAAGAGCTCCACAGGCAACTAAAAGTATAAACATAGGCTCTTTAACTACTTTAAGAGCTATTGAAAAAAAGTTTTTTGGTTTTGAAGATGGTAAATTGTTATAACCTTCTGCCAGTAGCTTTTCTCTAGCCTTACCGGCACTAAGTCCCTTGTACTCCTTTAATGCAATATTAGAGTTCAATTTACCTGTTATTTTTAGTCGGAATTATAAATAGAGGTTTAGTTGTATGACGTAAAACCTTTTCTGTTACACTTCCCATAACAAGGTTCTCCAACCATTTCTGACTAAGAGTACCCATAACAATTAAATCAGCATGCGATTCTTTTGCAGCCAGTAAAATAGAATCAGCAAAGTCGCCTTCTTTTATAATAGTTTGAATTGTATCATCACCTAAATGCTTCTTTGTTTTATCAAGAAATTTTTGAGACGCTTCATTCAATTCACCAATACTGTCTAATTGCATTGGACCCATACTCAGATATCCTATTGAATAGTAAACATATTCAACTACAACATGAATCAAAATTATTTCGGCTCCAATTGATTTAGCTAATGAGAATCCGGTCTCAGCAACCTTTTTAGCAGTTGGACCATAATCAAGAGCTATCAACACTTTTTTTATTTTATTTACTTTCATATTTATTGTTGTTGTAATATATTTGATTAATTAAATATTCTTTATTAATGTTTTTAATCAAACAAATTGTGTTTTTTTGTAGGAATAATATAAAGAGGAATGGTGGTCAGTCTTAATAATTTTTCAGTTACACTTCCCATAACAATATTCTCTAACCATTTCCGACTATGAGAGCCAATAACAATAATATCAACATCTTTTTCTATTGCCGTTTTTAATATTGTTTCTGCAAAATCTCCCTCCTTTACAAGTATTTGAATAGTTTCATCTGCAAGATGTTCTTTTGTTTTTTCCAGAAAATGTATCATTGTTTTTTTAAGACCATTTTTTTCAAATAAATCACTTGTATCTGCCATACTGAAACCCATTAGTTTTTTGATGGGGGTATATTCAAGAGCAGTATAATATGTTTTATCTGTAATTAAATGCAGAAGTATTATTTCAGCACCCATTTCTTTTGCCATGACAAATCCGGTTTCTGCAATTTTTTGAGCTGTAAAATCATAATCCAATGCAATTAATACTTTGCTATTTATTTTCATTGTATTTTGTTTTAATCATTTTTTTTATTTCTGCTTTTTTGTAGGAATTATATATAATGGAATTAAAGTATTACGTAATACTTTTTCTGTAACACTTCCCATAACAATATTTTCCAACCACTTTTGACTATGTGATCCCATTACAATAACATCTACTTTTAGATCTTTTGCTGCTTTTAATATAGTTTCAGCAAAATCACCCTCCTTTATTACAGTTTTAATTGAATCATCACCAAGATGCTGTTTTGATTTATCAAGAAAATGTTGCGACGCTTTTTTTAAACCTTCAACACTATCCATAGGTATTGATGCTATATCCATATTTCCGGCAAACCCCATTATTGTTATATGTCCTGTTGATGTATAATTTACAGCATCTAAAATCACATGAATTAAAATGACTTCAGATCCAATAGTTTTTGCTAGTGCGAATCCTTCTTCTGCAACTTTTTGTGCAGTATCATTATAATCTAAAGCAATTAAAACCTTTTTCATTTTATTTGTTTTCATAATATTTGTTTTTGAGGTTAATTTTCTTTATTATGTTAAAAATTTTTTAACTGTGTCAAACTTAAAGTATTTATACTTTCTTATTTTACTGATTGAAAATTCGCTGTCAAATCCAATTCTAATAATAACCATAATGCCAGCAATTAATAGTAAAAGATGAATACCATTATTGGTATTAAATCCGAGAAATAAAATAAGCCATAAAAAAATAGTGAATACAGCAAGAAAGTAAAATGAATTTTTCATGTTTTTAAAATTTGATTAATCATATATGTTTTAATATATTCTTAAACAAACCTACCAGATTTGGAAGGAAAAAGCATTACATAATTAAGGAAAATAGTTACATCATTCACACATTTTAATGTGAAACAAAATTTTAACTAAAGTTAATTTTTAATAATTGTTATGCTTTTAAAATGCTAACCTTTTCATAAGATAACTAATTGCCGATCCAGCCTCCTGATTTAGATGCATATTTGCATTTTCAATGTTAAAACAATATGTACAAGAATTATTTATTTGATATAAATAAATCTTTATTCCAGGAACATCATATTGGTTTAATAATATTTCAAACGAAATATTATTAAATACTATTATGGATTCACAAACATCTACTATATTTTTAATTTTTGATTTTAATTCTTCGTCTGGGTTTGGTAATACAGTATGAAAAAAAATAATAACTGGTTTTGATACCTCGTATAGAAATTGAATAAAAGCTTTTTCCTGTGCTATAAATAATACTAATTCATATTGTAATAGAATAATTTTTAAATGTTCTTCATTATTTATATTTATTGCTAATTTTACATATTCTTCAACTAAAGAAGTATTAATTATGTACTTAACCTCATTGGAGTACAAATGTTTTTTATTCCCTATTTCTAACGCACAAACCTGAACAGAAATTAAATTAATAAATTTTTCGTTAATAATTTTAATTAAATTACGTGAATATAGTGCTATATCAGACTCTTCATTTGAATATGGAGTTACGACTAGAACTGCTGGAAGGTCACTTGAATCAACAAAATGCTCTTTTGAAACATTATTATCAAATTCTGACGAAACTATTATATTTTTCATTTGTTATGCATATATTATTATATACTATTTAGCTGTTTTTTTCTTAAAAATTGGTTTAATTTTTAAAATTGGAGGCATTGTATCTCCTAACAAAAATCCCCAAGGCTTTAATGGTTCAATATGATCGAAAATTAGTTTTATAATAGCAAGGAGTGGAATTGATAAAAACATACCAGTAATACCCCAAAGAGCATTTCCTGCAATTACAACTATTATTGAGAATAGTGCATTTATTTTTACTTTTGAAGCAACAATTTTGGGCACTAAATAATTATTATCAATTAATTGAATTATATAATAACAGATAAGAACGTAAATAGCATACCATGCGGTATCTTTTGTTGCTAAGGCGATCGTCATTGGCAATGCTACTCCAACTAATCCTCCAACATAAGGAACAAGATTAAGCAAAGCCCCAATAATACCTAACAAAATGGCATAATCAATACCAAGTAATAATAGTGCAATAGAATTTAGTATCGCTACAATAACAAATTCTATGACTAATCCTATAAGGTAGTGTTGAATTACTGTTTTAATTTGTGAGATTATTTCACTGAGTTTACCTTGATTAGTGGATACGAAAAGCTTACGAATAAAATCGATTAATAAAGGATGATAAAATAATAACATAAAAACATAAACAGGTACCAAAAACAATACTACTATACTATTACCTATTGTTAGTAATGTTTTTCCAATTGCTGCACTACTTGAATTAACTAGTTCTGCTTTTGTTTTTAATATCCATTCCTGAATTTTTATTGGGTTAATATCAAAATAACCTGATGCCCAGGTACTGGTTTGATTTAAAAGCAATGTTATTTTATCAACTAATACAGGCCACGAATCGCTAAACCTACTTAATTGTGAAAATATAAGAGCACTAAATGCAGAAATTATAATAAAGGTAAAACTTAAAGTTATAACAATTGCTAAAACTCTGTTAAATTTTTTAAGAACAAGAAAATTAACTATAGGGTGTAATACTATAGCAATAATTAAAGAAAATACAATAGGCACAATAATGCCTTGAAGGATATACAATATGGCAATTAAGGCAAATAAGCCTATTAAAAATATTGTTGCCTTAATATAAAAAGGCATTTTAAAATCTTTATCTATATTCACATTAAAAGATTTTACTGCTCTCTTTTTTTGAAAACACTATTTATCAAATTCTGACCTACTGATTTTATTGCATCCGAATTTTTTGAAACAACAGTTGTTACTCCAAATTGTATCAAGGAACCTAATAGGTTTCTGAAAACATTACCTGAAGTACCTATAAATATTTTTTTTGAAACATATCCGGTAGCCATGCCGATAACTGTACCTAATACATTTTCAACTAAATTAGGTGACTTAACAACGTCCCTTATTGTATTTTTAATAATATTTACTGGCTTTAAACTTTCATAAGTAATATGAAATTGTTCTTTTAAAAGTTCTAATTTAATAGTTTGCTCAAATTCTAAAAGTTGAATGGCATCCTTAAGGTCAGTAGTTGAAGTTCTTTTTTGCATAATAACAATTATTTAAGCGCTTGTTTAATTATAAAATTGCGAATACGTTTTTTTAAACATTTATTAAAAAAGATTTGTAATATTATTCCTATTAAAACATAGAAAGCCGCTACAACAAAGAACCCATAATATATTTTACCTAAAATTTCTCCTAACCAAAATGAAATTCCAAAATTTAAAAATATCAGGAAAGAGGCAAAAAATAACATTACTGATGAATTTACTATTAAAATAGATGAAATATCTGAAATCTTATCAAGTGCTTTAAGTTTAGCTAATTCATAACTTGTTTTAGCATATTCTGTCGCTTTTTTTAATAGTGTTTCGACTAATTTTGCATTATCTTCCATATTTTTTTTATAATTGGTTAAAACATCGTTGCTTTTACTAACAATAATAGCAGCTAGAATACCCTGAGAAAAAAAGTCTCAGAGTAATTCTAACTATTATATTATTCAGATTTTGCCTTTTGTTGTTCAGCATAATCCGCAGCATCTTCCTTTACTTTTTCAAATTTCTCAGTGATCTCTTCAATAAATTCATTAAATTTATCTTTAACTTCATCTGTATAATCACCACCCTTTTTTAAAATTTTTTTACGAGTGTCTGAACCTTTTGCTGGAGCAAATAAAATACCTAATGCACCACCAACTGCAGCGCCTATCAATAACGCTCCAATTACTTTGATTGAACTGTTTGAATTTTCCATTTTTAAATTGTTTTTTTATAAGATTATTTGTTAAAATTTTTACCTCTAATAATTTGTAGGATTACTGAAATAAGTGCAATAACGAGGAGTATATGTATTATGCTTCCTACACTGAATGCAAAGAACCCGATCACCCAAAATATTAGAAGAATTACTGCTATGAAATAAAGTAGGTTTCCCATAATGTTTTTTTGTTATTACAATTAATTTATCTTTTCTGTTTTTTGCTTAATAAACATTTGCTTTTCCAACTAACAATTTTCGCAAATGCTCATTAAGCTAGGCATTAAAACCTGTAACCAAAAGTTGCCTGATACCAAACATTTTTATATCGAGGAGTTGTTGATGTTCCATCTCCGATGTTATTCTGAAAATCCCATCCAGCCCTAGCACCTATAACAATATGTTTTATTGTAAAATCAGCTCCAATTAAAATGCACATAGTGTTTTTGCGAATGTTATCGTTCTCAAATTCTTGCTCTTGAGCAATACTTGTTGTAGCATTTCCAAATACATCTCTTTGTTTTATTAAGTACGAATATTGTGGACCGCCAAGAATTGTAATAAATTCACTGGGCTTAAATGCAAAAAATATAGGTATATCAATGTAACTTGTTGTTCTAGTAAATTTATAAGTACTACCTAAAATTACACCTGTTGCCTGAAATCCTTTTTGAGAAAATAAAACTTCAGGTTGAACACCTAAATATTTTCCTAATGGAATAGACACAAATCCACCAGCTGCTAATCCAAATTTTGCATCAGCATTAAATTCTTCTCCCCTTGCATCATATACGTTTGAGTAATTTAAACCTATTTTGCCACCAAATTGGACTTTTTCACGAAAATCAGTTTCGTTTTCCTGTGCAGTACCTAAATAAGACAAACCAGCAACTACTGCGAATAATAAAAATAACTTTTTCATTTTGTTTTTATTTTAATAATATATTTATTCTATCGTCAAATTAAAACTGCAATTCTTTTAACGCTTTTGCCATTTCATCCATCTCGTTATTAAATTCGGCTTTAAATATTTCCCAGTTTTCTTTACCCTGATCTGTATATTCATCCATTTTCTTTTTCATATCACTGTTTTTTTGCTCTAGCAAAGCAATTTTCTTCTTGTAATCAGATTTTGCATTTTTCTTGTCTTTTTCAATTCTTGCTTTAAATTCAGCAATGTTGTTTTCGTTAGCAACAATGTTTTCAGCTGTTATTTTTCTATAGCTTTTAATATCCTCAAGATATTCTTGATTAGCTTTATTTAATTCTTCGTTAGCTTTAATAACGTCATCTTGTGCGTTAGCTACTTTTTTTGCTGATGATTGGCAACTTGTTAAAATTGTTCCTGCTATAAATGCTGTTATAGCTAAGATAAAAATTGTTTTTTTCATTTTGTTTATATTTAAGATTTAATTTATTTCTAATTTAAAATAACTAATGTTTAACAATATTCATATTAAACAATACTATTTAAAAACACAAGATTATAGACTTTCAATAATTTTATGCATTTCTTCTTTTGACTTGCCTAATTTTATTTGAAGTCTACCTAGCATTTCTTCTTTCTTGCCTTCAATAAACATTAGATCATTGTCTGTTAATTCTGCGAATTTCTGTTTAAGCTTGCCTTTTTGCTCATTCCAGTTTCCTTTTAATTCTGTTGTATTCATTTTCTTAATTTATATTTTAGTGAATAAATTTTCACTAAGCAAAGTTGAGCAACAAAGGATTAGAATGTATTACAGAATTTTTAAATTAATTTACATGATTCACACATTAACTATAAATTATTTTCTCAATTTTATAAGAATAATTGTTAGGAATTATTTTTTTTCCATGTGTATGCGCATACACTTTTGTAAATTCGGCACCGAAATATAGAATAATTGCTGAATAATAAATCCAGACAAGTATTAGGATAACAGAACCAGCAGCTCCATATGCTGATATTATGCTTATTTTGCCTATATAATATCCAATAGCAAATTTGCCAATCATAAATAAAAAAGAAGTAAAAGATGCACCAATCAAGCAATCATTGAGTGCAATTCTTCCATCTGGTAGTGTTTTAAATATTATAGTGAATAAAATAGTTATAACAATAAAGATTGTAAGTAAATTTATAACATAGAATACAATAATTGAATCATATGTAAAAAACGCGGATAATTTTTTATTTAGAATTTCAATAAATGAATTTATAATTAAGCTAACCAACAATAAAAAACCAACTGAACCAATCATAGAAAATGACATTAGACGATTTTTTATAAATTTTATAAAACCACGTTTAGGCTTTGCTTTTATTCCCCAAATAAAATTTATAGAATCTTGAATTTCAGAAAAAACTCCAGATGCACCAATAATTAGAATGATTATACCAATTGATGTAAAAAACGCATTACTGTTTGAAAGTTTTACATTTTTTATTGTATTCTGAATTTGAAGTGCAGCATCGTTTCCTATAACTCCATTTATTTGTCCGAATATTTCACCATTTACAGCATCTGCACCAAAAATATATCCACATAAGCTTATTATAATAATGAGCAAAGGGGGTAATGAAAAAATAGTGTAATATGATAACGCTGCACTTAATTTAAGGGCATTATCATCAATAAATTCATTTGTTGTTTCTTTTAAAAGGTAAATTATCTTTTTGGGAACTATTAATATTTTCATAACATTATATAATTATTGATATCTGATTGCATCTGGTTTTCCGATTTCAAAATCTCTTAAACCAAAATCATTTGTTTTGAATGAGTTTGTTTTAAATATATCTATTCCATTTCCTGGAATGATAGGATAAAATGATACAGAAACATGAAAGGTATTTAACACAAGATTTTCATTCTTAATTAAAACACCTATTCCAATTTGAGTGTAAATTTTATTATTAATAAACCCTTTTGTTTCATTACCTAACATACCAATTGAATAATTAAGATATGGGCCAAAACAAAATCCAATAAAATTCCAGGGGGCATAAGATTGTGTTTGTAATGTGAATAATATACGTTTAGTTCCTATTAGTTCAGGACTATTAAAACCATCAATGCCATAGCCATCATTGATTGTTATATTTTCATTTGGTAAACGATTTACTCCAATGGTAACTTGTGATTTTACAAATTGTCTGATTTTCCAATTTCCAATTTCAAGAATTCTTGTAAAATAATTTACATTCGCATTAATTATACCTTGTTCGGCATTAGATGCACGAAAGAAAGTTCCGTATTCTATGTTACAACTAAGATATCCCCAATTAAAATAATTACCTAATGAAAATCTTGATCCTACATAAAAGCGATTTGTATTCTTTTTTTGATAACCTCCAGTTAGACTAAAAACCTTTCCTATTGGAATATCTTCAGTAACCCCAAATTTAAATATATATTTATCTTGTACATATTTTCTCATTGAAATTCCAACACTTGTTAAATAAAAGTCCTCATTCGAAAATACCCTAAGTGAATCGTACAATCCTATCGGTTTTTCTATATACCGTGTTCGTAAAAAACGAATAGCAGTAATAAAATTTGTTGTACGATTAGTCTCTGATTTTCCTTTAAATATTTGCATTGCATTACCTGCCCAATAATCTTGTATGTTTAATTTAAGTTTCTGCCAAAATAAAAGTGAATCGCCTGAATTTATTATATATTCGCTATATTGTTGTGCTAAATTAAATCCTGCTGCCCACTTTGTAAATGAGGAAAAAAATGGTCTGTCAAGTGCAAAACTTTTGCTGTAATTCCTAAATTCATCTGAATTATAATGTAAAGTTGAGTTTATAAATGTATTATTGATATTAGGAATATAATAACTTGTATTATAGGAATTTTTACCTGTTGTATGATACCACGTAAAAGCATTTTTAAATTCGTGGCCTAATCCTAAAAAGTTTTTTTCTACTATGTTTATTTTTAGTTTTGAGGAAGACAAATCAATATTCGGTATAATACTCCACTTATCTAATTCACGAATATATATATCAATTGAATCGGATAGTTTTGATGTTGCAATAACAAATACCGAAACATCCCTAACAAATCCACTACTTCTAATTAATCGTTCCGACTCTTTTAAAAGCAGTGAATCGAATATTTGATTTTTACGAATTAGCAATAAATTGCTTATTGTTAAATGCCGGGATTTTATATGTAATTTATTTCCTGCATTAAAAATAATATTTTTTGATTCTACTAATGGTTTTGAAATCGAATATCCAAACGGATCCAGAGTTTGAATGTAAATATGTCTTATTATTTTTCCTTCAAAATTGACAAATGAATGTTGTTTCACTATTACAAATTCTTTTATAAAAACTTCTGGTATTTGAGAACTCGAAACAACAGGTCTAAAAACTATTTTATATAAAAACTTTGTAAAATTGTGACGTTTAGAGTAGGTTTCAATTTTGTTATAAATATTAGAAGAATCAGAGTTAACAGTAATATTTTGTGCAACAACATAATTATAACATAATGTTGAAATTAAAACAATAATAATCTTTAACCACTTTTGCATTTAATATTATTGAATGAATAAACATTCTTATTACAAATTATTTCTTGTTTGCTTTTCTTCTGCTTTGTTCAGCCTCTTTTCTAAGTTTAGCGGCTTCTCTAGACTTTTTATTAAAAAACCCTTTTAATAGAAAATTATGCTTAACCGCATCCATGTTTTCGTCTAATCCTTTACTACTCTTTTTAAGATTAACAATTGTCATGTTAATGTTTTCTGCAATAGTAGAATCTTGAATTAATCGACCAAGCGTACCTTTGCCACTATTTATTTTGGACATAATTTCTGATAATTGTTGCGAAATAATTTCAGCATTTGATGCAGTCACAAGCAAACTTGTTAAAATAGCATCAGTCTCGACTGGCTCGATAGATTCTAGTTGTTGGCCTGTTATAGCTAAAGGGGCATTAAAACTTCCCTGTGTAATTATTAAAAGCTTGTCGCCAATAATGCCCTCTGATCCAATTACAACTTCACAGTCAGATTTAATAAACTGTTTTACTTCTTTTTTTATAAGCATATCAACCTTAACGGTTGAATCATTAATAATAATGATATTATCAACTGTGCCAACATTAACACCCGAAAAACGAACGTTATTTCCGACTTGTAATCCACTAACATTATAAAATGTTGCATTAAGATTAAATACCGGATTAAACAAATTCTTTTGTTTTCCAATAATAAATATTGCCATCATAAATATTGCAAATCCTATTGCAACAAATAGTCCTAATCGTATTTTAAATTTTTGTGTATGCGTATCCATAATTTATATTGTTAATTACTTCTTTAATTAAAAAATGATTTTACTAATGAATCCGATGAATTTTCGAAAAAGTCTAAATTTCCCTCCAGATAGACTTCACCATCTTTTAACATTATTATTCTATTTGCTGTGTTATGAGCACATTTAATATCGTGAGTAATAATAATGGATGATGTTTTATATTTTTTCTGAACATTTAAAATAAGCTCACTTATTTCATCAGAGGTAATGGGATCAAGGCCTGTTGTTGGTTCATCATAAAGCATTATCAAAGGATCAACAACAATAGTACGAGCTAAACTTATACGTTTTCTCATACCTCCCGAAAGTTGAGAGGGCATTTTATTTAAAGTGTCTGCTAAACCAACGTGTTCTAATACTTCATTAACTTTTTCTGAAATTTCTTTTTCATTTAAATTCTTTTTTAATCTTCGTAATGGAAATTCAAGATTTTGCTTTACAGTCATTGAATCATATAACGCACCAGATTGAAATAGAAAGCCTATTTTCTGCCTCATTTCACTTAATTCTTTTCTATTTAAGGAAGCAACATTTTGTCCAAAAACATTTATTGTTCCACCTTCAAATTTTAATAACCCAACTATGCACTTTATTAAAACCGATTTCCCACTTCCTGATTTACCAAGTACAACAAGGTTTTCGCCATTATATAGTTTTAATGAAACATTAGTCAGTACATTTTGTTTGCCAAATGATTTCTTAAGATCAATTATTTCAATCACTACATCATCATCATTTAAAGTTTTTAAAGATGATTTATTTACACTTTCTATTTTCATATTACAAGCATATCAGTAATTTGTACTGCAATTAAATCAACTATAATAACCATTAATGAAGCTAACACCACAGCAGAATTTGCAGCAATACCCACACTTTCTGTTCCACGCCCTGCATTGTATCCTTTGTAACAACCTACCAAACCTATCACGGCTCCGAAGAAAAATGATTTAATAACAGCTGGTAAGAAATCTAAAAATGTGATATGACTAAATGCTTGTGAAAAAAATAAATAAAATGAAACATCGCCTTTTATATTTGCTCCAGCCCAGCTGCCAAATATTCCTAGTGCGTCAGCATATAATATTAATACAGGTATCATTAATGTTGCTGCCAAAACTCTTGTAACAACTAAGAAACGCATTGGGTTAGTTGAGGACACTTCCATTGCTTCAATTTGTTCGGATACCTTCATCGAACCAAGTTCAGCACCCATACCAGATCCAATTTTGCCTGCACAAATTAGTGCTGTTATTACAGGACCCATTTCTTTTATTAAAGATTCAGCAACCATTCCGGGGAGCATTGTTACTGCACCAAAATTTATAAGTGTTGGTCGTGATTGGATTGTAAGAACTAATCCCATAATAGTTCCTGTAATTGAGATGAGTGGTAAAGATTTATATCCAATTTGAAAACACTGACGTAAAAATTCTTTGAACTCAAAATTTCGCGAAAATGTTTCTTTTATTATTTGTGAAATAAACAAAAACACATCTGCAATATCAGTCAAAATATTACTTGCTATTACTGTTTTGGCTATTGTTTTATCACTAAGTTTTATTGATTGGGTTTTTGCAAAAACTTTAGCTTTTATAACAGGAGTAAATTTTTTCATATGTTACATAATTTTCATGTTAAGTAACTTTTCATAGTTATTATTAAAAAAAAACGCCTATTCATTAAGAATGGCGTTTTTTAATATTGTTATAATTATTTTACAATAATTATAAATTCTGTACGTCTGTTATTTTGGTGTTCTTCTTCTGAACATTCTGAAACAACAGTACCTTCGCAAGAACATGCATTTACTAATTTAGTTTCACCATATCCTTTGCCATAAATACGTTCTGGCTTTGTTATTCTCGATTTAATATAGCTAGCAGATGATTTAGCTCTATTTTCAGATAATGTTTGATTAAATTTTTCAGTTCCTCTACAATCAGTATGTGATCCCAATTCAATCGTCATTTCTGGATATTCATTCATTACCCTAACAATTTCATTTAAATCAGCCACAGCATCCTGACGAATGTTATATTTGCCATAATCAAAATATATTGTTTTAGGATCAAACTCTAATATCTTACCCAAATCCTTACCTACTTCAAGTTTTTCTTCAAATGTTTTAGGTATAATAGTTTCTTCTTTTTTAAGAAGAATTACATCAGCTTTTACAATAAACTCTTTTCCAAATGTACTTGCAATACTATCACCTTCTTTATAATTCTCTTTTTTTCCAAATATTTTATAATTTTTATTTGATTCCACTAAAAAACTAAATGCAGCATCACTTCCAGTTGTTACAGTATCAATAAAATTACTTTGCTCATCAATTAATTTGATAAAAGTATTAGATAACAAATTACTATCAATATCTAATGCATTTCCAATTATTTTTTTTCCAATTTCTAACGAATTAAAAGCAACAGAATATATATCATCGCCACCACTACCGTAACTTCTGTTAGATGTAAAATAACCCTTAGCTAAATTATTATCTGAAATTACTGCAAAATCATCATATTGTGAATTTAATGGAGCACCTGCATTATATACTTTACCTTGTTTTGAGCCAATCATTGGGCACATAAAAATATCCAAACCACCTAATCCATAAAGTCCATTTGATGCAAAAAATAAAACTTCATTTTTTTCTTCAAAAAATGGAAACATTTCATCGCCTTCTGTATTTATTTTATTTCCCATATTTACTGCATTTCCCCATTCGCCTTTTTCATTTTTTGTTACTTTATAAATATCTGAACCACCGAAACCACCAGACATATCACTTGTAAAATACATTGTATTTCCATTAGAAGTTAAAGAGGGTTGACCAACCGAATAATCAAAGCTATTTAGAATAAAAGGCTCAGGTTTTGACCATTTTTTATCTTTAAAATTGCTAAACCAAATTTGAAGTTCTACCACTTTGTCTTTACTTTTATCATTATAATGATTTCTAGTGAATGCCATAGAATTACCTTCGTTACTAAAACTAGCTGGGCCATCATGAAATTTTTTATTTAAACCTCTATCAAATTTCTTTGGTTTTTTTAATTGTCCATCTTCTACATCTGAAACATACATATCCCAAAATGGCTTTCCTGTCCAATTATATTTTCTAACAATCATTTTAGGTTTTGATATTGTAGACGAAAACACGATACCATTTTTATAATAAACTGAACCAAAATCATCGGCAAGAGTATTAATATCCATATGTGTTATAAGATATCTACTACTGTCATTTATCAAATTAGAATAAGTACCTGAATTTTCAGTAAAACTAATAGCTCGCAAATCTGTCGGTTTTAAATCACTAAATTTTATCATCCATTTATTTGATTCTTCATATTTGCCATTTGCTTTTAAAACCATAGCATAATTATAATAATCCTCTGGAAACAGTTCTTCGTTTCTATTAATCAACTTAGAATAAGCTATTTCTGCCTCTATGTTTTGCACAGTATTATGATATGCTTCAGCTAGCCTTCTTTGACCCTCAACACTTAAATTTTTAGTATGTGTATATTTCTCAATAGCTTTATCGTATGAGTAATTGAAAGATTGCTTATCGCCTTTTAATTCTTTGTGAGATTTTTCTACATTGTCACTAATAGAATATTTCATTAAGTTTCTTTCTCCATAAACCTCTTCTACTGCCTTTTCTTGTGCGCTTATGTTAATGCTAATCCCTGTAAAAACAACTAAGGGAATAAATATATTTTTCATTTTGTTTATATTTTAATTTGTTAAAAATTTCTTGGAGAATGAATTTGCTTTTTACTTGAATAGATAAAATCATATCGTAAAACTATTTCATGACTGCCCTGATTATACTTAAATGTTCTAAGACCATAAGACCAATCATATGAATAACCTAAATGTAATTGCTCGGTAACATCAAATCCAATTAGACCTCCAAAAGCATCTCCAGTACGAAACATTACACCTAATAATAATTTCTTAGCTATTACAAAAGATGCAGTAAGATCGGCTTGAATTGGAGCAGCAGGAGTTAATTTAATAAACGCTGTAGGTTTAAATGCCAGGTTATTTGATAAATTAAACAATGCACCGGTAATAAAGAAATAATGTCTTTGTTCCTTTGCTATCATTATATTCTCGCCTGATTGATTTGCTACTGTATAACTATTTTGGATCAAATTAGGTGCAGATACACCTGCATAAAAACGATCTCTGTAGTAATATGCACCAAAACCGAAATTTGGAGTTATTTTATTATTTATATTAGTCTGAAATACTGGATCAAGTTGTTGATCTAACTGCAGTGTATTTAAATTTGCCTGAAAAACATTAACTCCTGCACTTAAACCAAGTGCTAATTTTGATTTTTCATTAAGTTTCATAATATAGGCAAAATCGACAAGTGCTGTTGTATTATTAACAGGTCCTATTTTATCATTTAAGACAGACATTCCAATTCCAATATGCTCGTTTATTAAAGGAGTATGTAATGTTAATGTTTGAGTTCTTGGAGCACCTTTAAAATCAACCCATTGGGAACGATGAAGCGCAGTAACTGTTAATGCATCTCTACTTCCGGCATAACCAGGGTTGATCATTAAAGTATTGTACATATAGTGAGTATACATTGGAGCTTGCTGAGAATAGGCAGTTAGACTTCCAATGGATAAAGTCAATACTACTAATATTTTATTTAATGTTTTCATTTTGTTTTTATTATTAAATTTTATTTATTGTTACCGATTAAGATAAATTGTTCCTTTGTAAACATTAGAGCCATCACCTAAATCAAGTACATAAAAATATGTTGCAATAGGCAATTTATCTCCACCTACTCGTATTCCAAATGTGGTTGTACCATCCCATGTATTTAAGTAAGAATTTGCTTCAAATACTTTGTTACCCCAACGATTAAAAACTTCAAATGCATTGTTAGGAAATCTATCAATTCCTCTTATAACAAATAAGTCATTAATGCCATCACCGTTTGGAGAGAATCCTTCAGGAATAAAGAAATCAACAGTATCACAATCATTAACTACAACTGTAATATTTAATGGGATTGAAGAACATCCGTTATTTGAAACTACCAAAGTGTAAATACCTGCATCGGTAGCTAAAGCGGAAGAAATTATTGGATTTTGGCTTACTGAAGTATATCCATTAGTATTTATCCAGCTATATGTAGCTCCAGCAATTGATAAAGTACTTAAATTAATTGCACTACCAATACATACAGGAGAATTACTACTTGCAGCAGAAACAGGTATTTGATTTACTGTTAACTGAGTTACAATAATACTATCACAGCCATTAACAGATAAAAGAGTATCATTATAGTTCCCTGTTAAAGTGTAAATATTTCCATTAAATATATAACTAACTCCATCGCATATTGCTTGAGGATTATTTGTAGTGAAAAAAGGAACAACAGAAAGTTGAGTTACAATTATACTGTCACAGCCATTTATAGATATAAGGGTATCATTATAGTTACCAGCTAAAGTGTAAGTATTTCCGTTAAAAATATAACTTCCACCATTACATATTGTCTGGGGATTATTAGTAGTATAAAAAGGCA
This sequence comes from Bacteroidia bacterium, assembly GCA_016218155.1. Lineage (NCBI taxonomy): Bacteria > Pseudomonadati > Bacteroidota > Bacteroidia > Bacteroidia bacterium. The sequence goes on along the minus strand of JACREQ010000032.1, from coordinate 140,566 downwards.
CAACAGAAAGTTGTGTTACAATTATACTATCGCAACCAGCAATTGAAATAAGGGTATCGTTATAGTAACCAGTTAAAGTGTAAGTATTTCCGTTGAAAATATAACTTCCACCATTACATATTGTTTGTGGATTATTAGTAGTATAAAAAGGCACAACAGAAAGTTGTGTTACAATTATACTATCGCAACCAGCAATTGAAATAAGGGTATCGTTATAGTTGCCAGCTAAAGTATATGTGTTTCCATTGAAGATATAACTACCACCATTACATATTGTTTGTGGATTATTAGTAGTATAAAAAGGGACAACAGAAAGTTGAGTTACAATTATACTGTCGCAGCCAGCAATTGAAATAAGGGTGTCGTTATAGTTACCAGCTAAAGTATATGTGTTTCCATTGAAGATATAACTACCACCATTACATATTGTTTGTGGATTATTTGTTGTAAATAATGGAGATACAGAAAGTTGAGTTACAATTATGCTATCACAACCACTAATTGAAGTAAGAGTATCATTATAATTGCCAGCTAAAATATATGTATTTCCATTGAATATATAGCTACCACCATTACATATTGTTTGGGGATTATTTGTTATTAATAAAAGAGAAACTGAAAGTTGAGTAACAATTATACTGTCACAACCATCTATTGCTGTTAGTGTATCATTATAATTACCTGCTAATGTATAAATGTTTCCATTAAATGTATAACTTCCTCCATTGCATATTGTTTGAGGATTATTTGTAATAGTTGGAACACAAGGAGCTCCACAACCAGGAGTCATAGCAGCAGCTAAACCTGCAGTAGTAATTGCACCATTTATAGAAAGAGCTCTGCCTTCAAGTACAACTCCAGTATATCTTAAATTTATTGCACCAGCCGACACAACAATATTTCCTCTGAAAATAGAATTATCACTAATCTCAACTGCGCCATCAATCATCCAAAATACGTTTTTAGCCTGTGCTCCGTTAATTAATTTAACTCTTGAGTTAACGCTTGTTGTAAGACCACCACCTGTAATTTTTATAACAAAAACTGCATTTGAATTTCCTTGAGCATCAAGGTAAAGTGAATCAGTTAATGTTGCAGGTCCAAATGCACCACCTGAACTCATAAGGTAAACATGAGGTGTAAGTACTAAATTACGTCCAAACAAGACGGGATAAAGTAATTCAATATCAGGAATCATTGCATTTAAAGTATTATATACATTTGTTAAATCTGTAGCAGCTAACATTGTGGAAGGATCACCGGTAGGGTGAAGGGTACCTGTTACATTACCCGCTGTCCATCCAGTAACAGAGCCACCGCCGGCATTTCCAACATCACCAATGGAAGTAGATGATAAATTACCATCTAATGCACCAATACTTGAAAATATTGTATAACAATATAGAGAAGCAAGATCGACCGCAGGTGGTCCTGTAAGAATAGGGCTACCGCAGCCAATAGGCATATATGCTGTAATTCCATCAATAGTAATAGCTCCGGCAGGTGTTGAGAAAGCCCTTCCTTCTAAAGAATCACCAGAACCCATATTTATTAAGCCACCACTAATAATATTTCCTCTCATAGTAGTTAATGACGCCATAGTAACAGCACCATCAATTTTCCAGAATACATGACAAGCTTTTGCACCATTTATTAATCTCACTCTGGATAGAGTATTGGTTGAGAATGTTCCTGCAACTTTAAAAACAAATTCGGCATTTGCACTTCCTAGCCCATCTAAAATAAGATCTAGTGTAAGTGTTGCATTTCCTGGGATTGAATAAATTCCAGGAGTTAAAGTTAAACCGCTCCCTAACGCAAGAGGACCAACTAAAGTTGCAGGGTTACTATTTAATTGAGCAATCGTAGCTTGTAAATCTATTTCACAAGCAGTAGTTGCAGGATCAACACCAGGATGCATTATACCATCTATATTGCCAAACCCTGTCATAGGACCAGCCGTAAGCGTTCCAACATCACCAGTAATATGTGAATGTGCACTGGCATTGTCACCTACTGCCCCAGAGGAAGTAAATAGTACAAATTTTGAGGCATCAGGACCTAGGCTTATCACCTGTCCGAAATTTACTTTCGGAAAAAACAATAGAGTAACTACTGTTATAATAAGTAATAAATTGAGTTTCATTTTTAATGTTTTAATTAGTGAAAATATTTTCACAATACAAAGGTGAGTAAGTTGAAGAGGTAATGTGTTACAGAACTTTCGAAATAACTTATATAATTCACACGTTTAGAATATAAAACATTATTTCTTCAATTCCATTTGTCCAGTCTTAACAATATCTAAAGAAAAGGACTGCTTAATTGGATAAGTAGATTCTAAAATTGCATTAAGAGTTAATGTATAATCATAATTATCATTATTAAAAATTACTTCAAAAAATATTTTCCCTATATTTTTGAGATTGACTTCAATTGGAAGATTAATAAATGTAGATCTGTTTGGTTTAATATTAACTTGTTGTTTAAGATTTCCGTTTAATTTACCACGTTTTAAAATACTCATAGTATAACTAATATCTTTTATAGATAAGTTTACATTGCTATAGTTAATTATTTCTACTTTCGCATTAGCTAGAATAGATTTCATTCCAATTTTACTATATGTTATTTCAATAATATTTATTTCTGGTGGTTGTGGTATTTTAATCAATGCTGATTTTTCTATTGGAATTTCTACTTTACCAAGAACTGTTGAATATTGAAGAAAAATATTTATTTGATAGCTTACACTATCGCCTTTTTTTCTTTCTATACTTAAATCATTTAAAATAGCTTTATAAGGTATTTTTAACGAAAAATTAATACAATCTACTCCCTTTGCTTGTAATGCTACTCCTAAATATTTTTGATTGTTCAAATACACTTTATCGAATAATGAAACTTTGTATTTTATCGAATCAATTTTGATTTTATAAAATGATTTATTCCTAACTACAAGTTTTGAATTTATATAAGCAGTATCATTTTTAACAACAACATGTATTTCACCAATCTGTTGAACTGTTGGTATAAAATGCTCAACAATCTTTTTTCTGAACACAAAAAGAACTGTACCACAAATAAGTAAAAAAGCAATTATTATAAGTATAGTAATTATAATTTTATTTTTCATTTGATTTCTTACTTTTTTTCAATTCTTTCTTAAAATATCTACGTAATAAAAAATTATGCTGAAGCGCTTCAAGGTCTTTGTCTAATTTTTCAGAACTAGTTTTTAAATTACTGATTGTAGATTTTAAATTATCACCTGATTGCTCATCATACAATAATACTCCAACAGGGCTTTTAGTATTATCACTTGCTCTTTTAATATTATTCACAAATATATTTGCAGTATCAGTTATACTATTCAATTTAAAAACAGATTTTTTTAATGAGTTAAACACTGTTGTATCTGTTGTTAATTCATTTACCAAGGTACCTTTCTTATTCATGTTTTCACTGAATTTTTCTAAAGAAGCAAGGAGTTTTTGTGCATTAACCGAAGCTTTTTGAAGAGCATTTGTAGTAGCATAAATACTGTAATAGATTGAATCATTATTCATAAGTTTCCCAATAGATCCTTCACCTTTTGCCATTTTATTTGTTAAAGCCAAAACATTAAGATTATTTTGCTGAAAAGTTGCCATTATATCATCTGTAGATAACATTGTTTCATTATTAAGCATATCGCCTTCGGCTATCTCTGCTGCAGATGAAGTTCCTCCATAGATTACAAGAATTTTATTTCCAATTAACCCATCTGTACTAATTTTAACTTTTGCATCTTTTCGTATATATTGTTTGGATTCGATGTTGATATGCATAATTACTTTTACCTGTGATTTTCCGTAGAACTCAATTTTTTTAACTGTCCCGATTTTAACTCCGGAAAACCAAATATTATTTCCAGAATGCAAACCATTAACATCACCGAAAACAGTTGATATGGACATCTTCTTAGTAAATGTTGAATGCAAATTACCAACAATCATGATTCCACCTATAAGGAATATAATTCCAATAAAAATAAAAACACCAACTACTACGGGTCGACTTTTAGATAACTCATTCATGACTTATTGTATAAAATTATAATTATAAAAACTTTTTATTTGTTCGTTGTTTTCCCGATTGCTATCGGGATCAAATACTTCATTGAATTTGCCTACTTTAACAAAGCTACCATCTAACAACATAGCTACTCGGTTACTAGTTTCTTTAGCACAAGTAAGATCATGAGTTATAATTATGGAAGTTGTATTGTATTTTTCCTGAACTTCATTTATTAATTTATTTATTTCTGCTGAAGTAATAGGGTCCAATCCAGATGTAGGTTCATCATATAACATTATTTCTGGTTTAAGAATTAATGTTCGAGCTATTCCTATTCTTTTTCTTTGTCCACCTGAAAGATCTGATGGCATTTCATTAATTTTATCGAGTAAGCCAACTGCATCTAATACTTCTTCTACAGTTTTATCAATTACCAATCTTGTTAATTTTGTTCTATTAATTGTTAACGGAAACTCAAGATTTTTTCTAACATTCATACTATCGTATAATGCACTACTCTGAAACGAAAATCCAATTTTTAAACGAAGAATGTCTAATTCTTTACCTAATAATTTATCTACTTGTTTACCAAAAACAGTAACAATTCCTTTATCAGGAAACAATAAGCCAATAATAATCTTTATAAGAACAGATTTTCCTGCACCTGAACGACCAAGTATAACAATATTCTCACCTTTAAAAACATCAAGGTTTATATCTTTTAAAATATCTAATTCACCAAACGATTTATACAATCCTTTGATAGAAATAATAGCTTCCTGATTTGATATTGTAATTTGCTTTTCCATTTTGTTAATAATATCTAATCCAATTAGCCATTTGAACAATTACAACTTCTTCTATAAAAATCAAAAACATTGCAAGCACAACTGCTTGATTTGCTGCTCTACCAACTCCCCATGTTCCTTTAATTGCATTATATCCTTTATAAGTTCCTATTATTCCAATAGTAAATCCAAAAACCATGGATTTTAAAAGTGATGATAAAAGATCTAAAAATGTAATTGTAGAAAATGCATTATTAAAAAAACTAATTATACTTGTTGCCTCAAATGAGTGAACATTAAAATATGAGCCCAAAAGTGCAACAACACTACAATATAAGCCTAATATAGGAATAGAAATAGTTGTTGCAATTACACGTGTTACGACTAAATATTTAAATGGATTTATTGCCGAAACTTCCATAGCATCTATTTGTTCGGAAACTCTCATTGAACCTAATTCGGCACCTATGCTTGAACCAACTTTCCCGGCACAGATTAATGCTGTAACTAAAGCCCCAAGTGCCCTGACAATTGCAATAGACACTAACGAAGGCAACCAAGAAGTGCACCAAATTCTGATAAAGAAGGTCTTGATTGTTGAGTAAAGACGATACCTATTATAAAACCCGTAAGAGTTATTAATGGAAGGGATTTTACACCTATTTCAAAGCATTGATTTATAATTTCACGTAAATAAAATGGAGAATTAAACGCTTCCTTAAAAAAGCGAAGTACAAATTTGTATGTATTGTTAACATCAATAAAGAATTGATCAATACTTTTGGAAAATAAATATTTATTTAAAAAAGATTTTCTCACAATTTCTAATGCAAATTAATTTAAGAAGAATGAAGTGCGTTAATGATTTTTTTTATTTCTTCTTTTGATTTACCTAGTCTGGCTTGAAGTTTTTCTAGCCTTTCATCATTTTTCAATTCCTCCTGCTGTAGGTCATTCTCCTTTGTTAGAAAAACTTTTTCATCAAGCTTTTCATTTTTCTCGATAAAGCTTTCTTCTTCTAATTTCGTGTTCATTTTTTGAATATTAGATCCCTAAAATAATGGGATATTACTATAAATTTGATATTACAAAGTTGCAGTACTTTCAACTCTATTGTATTATATAACTATTGAAATAACTTACAACATTCACACATTTATTTAACAAATAATAGATGTTTTAATATAATAATTTCATTTTCTAAATACCTTAACATTCTGACTGTTTCTATTTTTCAATACCCTCTGAAAGATTACTTAGCTCTAATCTTATATTATCAACATCAGAATTGATAAGTAATTTAAATCTTTTTAAGTTAGCATTTACTTCCTCATTATATATTTCCATTTGATTTCTCAAATCATAATTATCTTTCTCTAAACTTATAATTTTTTTGAATAGATATTTACTAGTACCAGTAAGGCTTTTAATATCTTTAATCAGCTTTACATTAATCATGATTCTCTTTTCAATTTCATTTTTAAATTTTATCCACTCATCATTATTTGCATTTTGTTCTATTTTAATTGGCACTTTAATTTTTTCTTTACTAAAAATATAGTTATCATTTGAAAGCATTTTTTCTTCTTTAACCATATCAAATGCATCATCTTTATTTTGTTCGCGTGACTCGCATGAAAGCAATGTAATTAAGAAACAACTAACTAACACTACTTTCGGGAAAATATATTTATTCATTTTCTTCTTTTTTAAAATTTTATTTTTTTAGATTCTATTTATTTTTCTAAAGAATGTTCATTTGCTAACTGTTCCATTGTAAATATTTGCCTATAAGATTTTGGTTTAAGGCTCAAGCTACCTGTAAATGGATGATCAAGTATAATAATTATAAAAAATAACATTCCAATAACAATACCCAGAAATGCATTGAGTGACACATGCATGCGAGCGTGTTCAATGTCAAGTAGCATTGCACACAATAAAGTTATAACTGCTCCTAATATAATTGGGAACCACATAGGTGGGGGTATTTCTGTTTCCATTGATGAAATTCTAAGTCCCCTGTATGTTGCAAGTTCGTTTAAATGATTAAACATTTGAGCTACCAACTGTATTTGATATTGATTTTTAGGATTAAGATGTTCCATCTTATAAAACACTTTATTAAATGATTCTGGTGTTTTACGACTTAGCTTCATATGTTCCATATCAGGAAACTCTTCATCAATAACATTGTATACAAAATCTAGATAAACCATCATTAACTGTTTTGATTCAACTGTATCAGGATAAAATTTAATATCTCTGTATAAGCTCATGGCAGAACTACCCTCTTTGCTAACATTACTTCGTGTTGAGTTTAATTGATCCCATACAACAAATACTGTAAAGCTAAGTAACAATGAGTAAAAACTAGAAATAGCTAAAAAGAGAAAGCCTGTTACTTCGTTGTGTGACCGTAATATTTTTACTCTTATATATTTTCGGAATAAAGAAGTAGTCAATGCAGCAAATATTCCACCAAAAGAAACAATTAAAATAAAAAATAAAAATGGAGGTATCTGAAGCATGTAGTAAGTAATAGCCATATTAAAATTTTACGTTTTGTAAATAAATGAGACAGAATTTATTATATAATATTTTTAACCTTTAATAATTCTTAATATTACAGAGATTAAAGCAATTACTAATAATACATGTATAATCCCACCGACGTTGTAACCGAAGAATCCTATTGCCCATATAATAACTAATATTACTGCTATTAAATAAAGTATATTTCCCATGATTTTCTTATTTGTTTTTTTCTGTTTCTGGAAATTTTTCTTTTTTTGTTTTATCAGCTTTAGTATCTATACCTGTGGAATCAGGATTTATTTCTAATTTTGTTTTCTCAAAACTTTTTCTTTTAACTGTTTTGTCTGCATCATTATCTGACACTGTTTTATCGGTATTAATTTCAGGATCGGTAAAATCCGCTGAATTTTTACGTTTAATTTTATTTCCTCCTTTTTTTTAAAGAGTCTTTATTTTTTTTTGTTTTCATTTGAGTTATTTCAATAATAGTTTGTTGTTACAAAGTTCTGGTTTAATAATTTTAATACGTTACACAACTTTAAATATTACTTATATTATTCACATATTAATTTATAAAATAAAAAATCCTCCATCCTTATAAAATAAGAACAGAGGATTTATAATATTAGATTTTATTATTGATTTGAGATTAACTTACCTGATTGAATAATTTTATTTTCATTTATAACTTTATAGAAATAAATTCCAGAAATTAAATTACCAGTTTCAATAACGGTTAATTGCTTTGTAACATTAATGTTTAAAACTTCAGCTCCTAATACATTATAGATTCTTAATTCTGCATTATTTATTTTCGATAATTCATTTATCATAATTGATGTTGAAGAGCTTATAGGATTTGGGAAAATTGTTACAATTTCATTGCTGTTATTTAATTCTAAAACATCTATTCCTGTAATACATCCTGGAGTCATATTTACAGTTACAGATGCTGTTGTTAAAGTACCAGTAGTAGTAAGAGCTCTACCGTTGATATGAACTCCGGTTGTTAAGTCAATTGCACCATTGTTACAAATAATTGTTCCGTTAAAAACTGAATAATCACTTATACTTACTGCGCCATCAACTTTCCAGAAAACATTCTTTGCCTGTGTTCCATTAATCAAAAGCACTTTTGAATAAGTACTTGTAGAAAGGGCTCCGTTAATCTGGATAACAAATACAGCATTTGCATTATCTCTTGCATCTAAATAAAGAGTATCCGTAAAAACAGTAGCAGCATTCATAATATATGTATGAGGTGTTAATACTAGATTGTTTCCAAACTGAGCAGGGTATAATAGCTCAATATCATAAGGCAAAGTGTTAAGATAAGTGTAAAGATTACCTAAATCTGCTGCACATGCTGCTGTAGAAACGTCTGGAATTGGGTGAATAGAACCTAAAACGGTTAATGCATCAAATCCAGTTGTGAGACCGACATTTGTACCAACATCACCAGTAAGATTTGTTATACCCGAATTTGTAACAGAGCCGTTAGCTGAAAACACTGCATAGCATGCTGTAGATCCAAGATTAGCTGCAGATGGACCTGTTAAAACAGGACTTCCACAACCGGTTGGAGTATAAGCAAGAACACCATCAATATTAATTGCACCAGCTGTAGTAAGAGCTCTACCTTCAAGGGTATCGCCACTGTTCATATTAATAGCTGCATTGTTTGCTATAACTGTTCCTCTCATAGTTGTTCCAGAAGCCATACTTACCAAACCTTCAACTTTCCAAAAAACATTGCATGCTAATGCACCATTAATTAATTTAACTTTTGCATCTGCATTTGTTGATAAAGGTCCCTGAATTTGGAAAATAAATACAGCATTTGCATTACCTTGTGCATTTAAAGTAATGTCTAAATTAAGTGTTGCTGCTCCAGAAATTGAATAAACTCCAGGAATCAAAATTTGTCCATTACCTAATAAAGGAGCAGGAAAAAAAGTTGGAACAGTGCTGTTAAGTTGATTATATGCAATCAATAAATCAGCAGCACATTGTGCACTTGCACCATTTGCGTTATTCATAACACCATTCACATTTCCGAATCCACCAATAGAACCATTATTTGTTCCCACATTACCGGTAAGCTGAGAAATGCCAGTATTCACTAATGCTCCATCAGTAGAAAAAAGCACAAATTCAGATGCAGTTCCCAAAGGAGGAGCTTGTGCAAAATTTATTGCAGGAATTAATACAAGCATTAATAAAATTAATGCATTTAGTAGTTGAGTTTTCATTTTTTGATAGTTTAATTAGTGAATGAGTTTTCACTAAACAAAGTTGCTTTACTTCACTAACTATATTGTTACATAACTTTATTAATTAGTTACATGATTCACACATTGTTTAAATAATTAAAAATATATTTTTATTATTTAAACACCCAAAACTATTAATCCTCCTATTAATAAAGCAAGACATGCGAACAAAATAATTGCAATAAACTTATATTTTCTTGTTTCATTTTTGGCTTCTATTAAATTAAAAAAATTAAATAATGAATAAATTACTTTTCTGAATTGCGTATCAGTTTTAACAATGTAATCTGAAGCTCCATGCTTAAATGAATTTAATGCTATATCAACATTATCATCGCCTGTTAAAATTAAAACTTTAGTATCAGGGTTTTCCTTTATTATCAAATCTAAAACTTGAATGCCATCTGAAGCTAATGGATTTTTAGTATTTAGATGATAATCTAAGATAACTATCTGAGGATTTTTTTCATTAAATCGTTCCATACATTCTTCACCGGTTGCAAAGCTGTATATTCGAATAGGCATATTTACAAAAGTATTTTCTATGTCAGCTTTTAATGTGAGAAGAAATAATTGATTATCTTCTACAATAAAAATATTAATTTGATTTTTTAGTTTCATAATTTGTTATAATTGCAAACATTGTTAGATTAAAAAAATTTAAACCAATTCGTTCCCTTTAGGTTATAGAGTTTACGAATTGATTCTGATGTTATTTAAATTCTAAATAACGTCTTTCGATTTAAGTATAATTTTGTCTTTCAATTTTTACTTCTTCAATTGCCTGCTTATATATTAAATTTAGTGTCTGATTAAGCTCATTTATCTTAACAATATCCATAGCCTTCCCACCTAGTTCTTCCAACTCCTGTAAAACAGGTATAAGCATAGAAATACTCATTATAGAAACAGAAGATTTCATCTTATGGGCAATATCCTTAATAATTGCATAATCAGCTTTAGCTACTGCCTCATTAATACAATGTAGGTCGGCAGGTGCTTGCCTTAAAAAGACATCCATAAATCCTTTAAAAACATCCAATTTACCATTTGCTATTTTATTTGCATTAATAAAATTACAAACATTTGAGATAGTAATATTCGGTTCGTTTTTTAAAATTTCAGGAAATGTTAAGTCATTTATTTTCTCAAAAAGTAATAGTGAATTAATTGGTTTTGAAATATAATCATTCATTCCCATACCTAAACATCTTTCTCTTTCTCCTGCCATTGCATGTGCCGTCATTGCAATGATAGGAATATTGTTATTTAGTTCTTTTCTGATCTTTGTTGCAGCTTCATATCCATTCATTACCGGCATTTCCATGTCCATTAGTATAATATCAAAAATATTAGTTTTAAGTTTTTCTAAACAAACACTTCCATTTTCTGCAATCTGTAATTTTAAATTATTTTCAATAAATAAACTTTGTATCAATTGCACATTTAATAAACTATCCTCAACTAACAATATGCTCAATTTACTTAATTCTTGCATATTACACTTTTTATCAATTGTTTCTGGACTCAAATGAATTTGAGATGTTTTTTTGTAACTAATAGAAAATGTAAAAATAGAACCTACATTTATTTCACTTTTAACGGATATATTTCCACCTTGTAATTCTACCAGTTGCTTTGCTATACTCAAACCAAGCCCGGTTCCACCATACATTCTTGTTGTATAATGTTCTGCTTGTCTAAATCTCTCAAAAATATTTACTAGTTTTTCTTGAGGAATTCCTATTCCTGAATCTTTTATTGAAAATTCAATTAAATAAGTATCGTTAACATTATTGATAACATTTGCAGATACCTGAACTTTTCCTTTTTGTGTAAACTTAATAGCATTATCTACAAGGTTTATTATTATTTGAGTAAGGCGGGTATGATCACCAAGCAAAACATTTGGCACAGATTCATCACAGGTAAATAACAATTCAATATTCTTATCTTTTGCTTTACCCATAAGCAAAACATTTAGCGACTTCAGCGTTTCCTTAACACTAAATACTTCTTCCTCAAAAGACATCATACCTGCTTCAATTTTAGAAATATCAAGTATATCATTTATTATTGTCAAAAGCTTTTCACCTGCTGATTTTATTATTGTTACATAATTAGTTTCTTTTTCTCCCAGGCTCTTTTTTGATAACAAATCAGAAAAACCCATGATTGCATTCATTGGCGTACGAATTTCATGACTCATGTTAGCAAGAAATGCTTCAATTAATTTAGTTGACTCTTCAGCTTTTATAGTAGCTTGTTCTGCTTTACTTTTTGCATTAATCAGTTCAGATTCAAAAAGTTTTTGGCTTGTTATATCTCTTGCAACAACTACAACCCCTAATACGGCATCGGAATCATCTTTGTATACCGAACCATTGAATAGCACTTCAGTGTGACTGCCATCTTTATGACGAAGTGTGAGCGGATAATCTTTTACAAATCCTTTGTTAAAAACTTCCTGATAAACCTCATTGGCTTTTTGTGACTCTGTAAAATATTCAAAAAAATCAGTATCTGTCAATTCTTCACGAGAAATGCCGGTAATTTTAACCGTTGCTTCATTCATGTCTGTTATTTTACCATCAGAACTTATTGTTACCAATGGGTCAAGACTTGCTTCGATAAGACTTAAAGCATATCTTGAAGCTTTTTTTTCTGCATTAGATTTTGCAAGTAATAATTGTTCTTTAAATCTCTTAACTCTTAAAATATCATAGTATATATAATACGAAAATATAAGCACTAAAATTAAACCCAGCGATGTTAACCAATAGCTTATTAAACTTATTTGTCTATTAGTTTCTATTGATGCTATTTTTACTCTATTTATTCCTTCCAAAAGTTCTTTTTCTTCCATGTTTTCAAGGATGGAAAAAATATTATTCATTACAACATATTCTCTTTGAGAAATATCTATTTCATTTAATAATTTGTTACCAGCATTAATCTTTTCTTCTCTTTGTGTTTGAATTATTATTTTAAGTATATTTTTTTGTAATGAATCTGATGATATTACAGGTAATTCAACATTTACTTGCTCTTCATTTTTCTTCTTTGAAGAAAAGATTTGTGAAAAAAAAGATTTTTTGGGAATTTCAATATTTTGCTCGTTACTATTTTTTACTTCTTTTTTATTAATTTTTATCTTATGAATCAATTTTAACAGTTCGTTCTGAGAATTTTTGCCAGTTTTTAATTCAATATATTCATTAAACAAATCAATTCTGTTTTTAATCAGCTTTCTTAAAGTGATAATCTGTGCTGAAAATAAATGATTGGACTTTGATTGATTTTCGTCAACAATTTTACTTTCTTTTGACAATAAATATAAAGTATCTAACCTTGAGTTTAAATTATTAATATAATATTCATAATATAACAAATAAACTGTATCCTTACTAATGACGTAAGCTTTTACATTAGCTTCAGCATTATAAATACTCACAGATATTTGTTTTAATTCAACAAGTTTAATATTAGGTTCTAATATAGATGAAACCTTCTGAGATAACTTAGAAAATTTTTCATGTGATATTTTTATAGCAATAAAAAACAAACCTGCAATAATCCCAAATACAAGAACTATTTTCAGAATAATTTTTCGGATGTTGAGAAGATTAATTCTATCAAGATTAATTTGCTTCATTTGTTTGCCTTTCAATTATATTTTAAATCATGAAATTTTATTGTTTTACAATAGTGTTACCAGCTAATACAACAGCACCATTTATTGCAAATATTTTTCCATTAAGTTTTGCACCTGTATTTAATGTTATAGAATGCATTGATAAAACAGACCCGTTAAACACAGAATTAGTTTCAAAAGTTGCCGAGCCGCCTACTTGCCAAAAGATATTTGAGGCTAAAGCTCCTCCAGCCAGAATCACTTTTCGTCCTATTCTAACAATTAATGTTGTAGCAATCTGAATAATAAAAACAGCATCTGTGTTCCCTTTAGCATCAAGAATTAAATCACCTGACGAAAGAGCTATTGACGAAAGAGATTTATAAAGTCCGGGAGTTAATGTTAATCCTCCAATATTTCCAGATAATTTTACTAAATCTTCGGTCATTCGCCCTGCAGCATCATAATATGCAGTAGATAAATCATTTTTTGCCTGATTTGCACTTTCATCATTAATATGTTCACTCCCGATTAATATTCCTGAAGGAAAACCACCAACAGAAGTACCAGGGCTTAATCCAAGATTACCGGTAATTACAGTTTTACCTGTATTTCTAACTGCTGAACCTGCAAGTATGGCATAACCTGAAGCAGTATTTAAGATTACTGAAAGTTGTTTGGTAATTTGAAATGGAATTAAAATAGGAGTTGTTCGTGAAGGCAGAAGTTTATTTTGTTTTTTTTTATAACCAATCATTTCATACATTGATCCAATTGCTTTGTTAAATAAGTCTAATTGTGTTTTCATTTTTATGTTTCATGGTGTGAATGAATTTTCACGAAATAAAGGTCTTTCATATTTCTTCAGATTGTTTTACATAACTTTTGAAAAAAGTTACATGATTCACACATATTACTGCTTAAATAATACCAACATAATTATAAAATAGTACAACCAATTGCCTGCCTGCCGGTAGGCAAGTCCCTCTTTTTGAAGAGGGTTTCTTGCAGTCATGGTCTTTCGACCTGACTGCCATTAATAAATTGCAAAATCTTAATTTTTAACAATGTCAGGTCGAAAGACCTGACATCAAATAAAGCCTAATAATTAATCCTTATAAACAAAATACATTTTTATTTTTCCTTTATTCTTAGCTGCTATCTCGCCCCTATAAGTTACTGAAATTTTATTTTCTACTAATTTGTTTTTAATAAGCTTAAATGTAGTATTAGAAATATTAACCATATTTTCTTCTCCGCTGGATTCCATTCGCGAAGCAATGTTTACAGTATCACCCCAAATATCATAAGTAAATTTTTTGGTTCCAACGACTCCTGAAATAACAGGGCCTGTATGTACCCCAATTCTGATTTGCCAATTAGGTATATCTGAGTTATTTTTGAATTTTGTTGTACGATTTTCTATAAATTCTTTCATTTCCAAAGCAGCTAAAACAACATCCATCGAATTAGTAAAATTTGGTGTAGGCAAACCACCTGCACACATGTATGAATCACCAATTGTTTTAATTTTTTCAATTGGATATCTGGAAATAATTTTGTCAAATTCCGAAAATATTAAATGTAATTCTCCAACTAGATGTTCCGGAGTCATTTTCTCCGAAACCTGCGTGAAACCCTTAAAATCTGTAAACAAAACAGTAACCATTTCAAATTTTTGCGGCAACGATTTGCCAGTATCTTTTAACTCTTTGGCAGTTTCGTATGGAAGAATATTTAATAACAATTCATCTGACCGATTTCTCTCTTTTTTAATTTCAATATTTGCTTCTATAAGTTCACTATTCTTATTTTGAAGTATAGTGTTTAATGTTTCAATTTTTGTCTTTTCTTCTTCAAGATTTTCTTTAGCTCTCTTTAGTTCAATATGAGTAGCAACACGGGCGGTTAGTTCTAAAAAATTAAATGGTTTAGTAATGTAATCAACTGCACCTAACTCAAAACCTTTTAACAAATAACTGGTTTTAGTATTAGCAGTTAAAAATATAACCGGAATATCTTTAGTCACATCATTTTTCTTTAACAACGTACATACTTCATATCCATCCATTCCTGACATTTGGATATCAAGTAAAATTAAATCAGGAGTTTTTTCTTTTAAATATTGAAGAGCTTCAATGCCAGAAGTTGCGAAAGAAACTTTATAGCCATTTTGTTTCAGAACACTTTTAAGTACCTTTATATTTAAAGGTGAATCGTCAACAATTAATATTAGTGGTTTAGTATTTATCACTTATTTATTTTATTATAACATTTTATTTATAATTAATACACCTATCACAATCTAACACCAATGACAAGGATATCATCCACTTGCTCCTCTTCAGCTCTCCAGTCCTCTACAAAATCATTTAAATGTTTTTCTTGTTCATTCATTGTCATATCCTGAATTTCTAGTAGAATTTGTTTAAATTTTTTGGTCATTAATTTTCTCCCTCTTATTCCACCAAACTGATCAGAATATCCATCTGTTGTTATATAAAAAGTGTCACCTTTTTTTAATTTCAAGTCATGACTTTCAAAATGCTGGTTATCATCAGTAAAACCACCAATAGCTTTTTTAGTTCCTTTTATTTCTTCAATTTCATAGTGTCCATTACGAATAATCCAAAGCGGTCTGTTTGCACCGGCAAACTTAACTATACGCTTTTTAATATCAACAGAACAAAGTGCAATGTCCATTCCATCTCTGGTAGAATCATAACTCTCTGATTGGCGAAGTGATTCTTTAATCCCTTTATTTAATTTCTTTAATATTTCAGATGTATCGGTACTTAACGAAACTGCAGTTGCCAGCTTTTCTGATCCTATCATGCTCATAAATGCACCAGGTACTCCATGACCGGTACAATCAGCAGCGGCAATAAAAAGAGATAAATTATTTTTATAAAAAAAATAAAAATCGCCACTAACAATATCCTTTGGTTTAAATAGTACAAAACAATTAGACAGTGCCGAATAAATTTCTTCCTTCTTGGGTAGTTTTGCTTGCTGTATACGTTTTGCATACCTTATACTATCAGTAATATCTTTATTTCTTTTTTCAATTACTTGTTTTGACTTCTCAACTTCTGCTTTTTGGTTGTTTACTATAATTAATTCAGCAACTCTTTTTTCTTCCTTGTTTTTAAAATCAAGCTCTTTATTTGAGATTATTAGTTCTACCTCTCTTTTTATTCTTCGTTCATTTTGTAAATCAAGTTCTTTATTTGCAAAATAATTTGAAATTGAAATATTAATATTTTTAAATTGGTTATTTGTTTTAACAACGTAATCTGAAGCTCCATGATGAAATGATTTTAATGCAATATCAATATTTTCATTACTTGTTAGCATAATAACGCTTGTATTACTATTGCTTTTTTTTATTTTATCTAGAACCTGAAGCCCATTAGCTGCATTTATTGATTTACTATTTAAATTATAATCTAGTATTACTAACTCAGGCAAAACATTTTTAAATTTTCTTAAACATGTTTCACCTGTTTCAAATGAGTGTATTTTAACAGGCAAATCCTTAAAAGCAATCTCAATTGATGCTTTAAGTGCCATTGTATAGACTTTGTTATCTTCTACAATAAAAATATTAATTTGTTTTTTAGAATTCATAATAAAGTAACTATTGTTAGCTATTTAAATATACATTAATTTTTCTTTCTCTATTTCCTCCATTGCCTGTTTACATATTAAAATAACTTTACCATTTAAGAATTTTATTTCTTCAATATCAGTTGTTATTTCAGCTAAGTCTTCCATTTTTTGTAAAATTGGTTCCAGTACAGAAATTCCCATTATTGAAACAGATGACTTCATTGTATGAGCAAATATTTTAATAGTAGGGTAATCTATTTTTAAAATCGCATCATTTATATGCTTAAGATCCTCAGGGACCTGATTAAGAAAAGCATCCATTATACCCTTTATTAAATTCTTTTTGCTTCCCATTAAATCGATAAGGTATTTAAGGTTACATACATTTTCGTTGCTATTTATAATTTCGTTTTTTAACATAATGTTATTTATTTATGGTTAAGTCATATATTTTTTCAAAAAGAAGATTTGCATCTATGGGTTTTGATAAATAATCATTCATTCCCAAGCTCAAACATCTTTCCTTCTCACCAGCCATTGCATGAGCAGTCATTGCTATTATTGGAATATTATTTTTTAATTCATTTCTAATTATTGTAGCAGCTTCATATCCATTCATAATAGGCATTTCCATATCCATTAGAATTATGTCATAATTATTTTCTTTAATTTTCTCGATACCAACTAATCCATTTTCAGCAATCTGTAATTTTAAATTGTATTCAGCAAATAAACTCAGAATTAAAACAACGTTCAAATGACTGTCTTCAACTAACAAAATATTTAATTTGCAAAGTTCTTCCATATTGTACTTTTTAACAATTATTTCAGAAACTAGTAAGATTTCCTCCGACTTTTTATATGGTATACAAAATGAAAATACTGATCCTTTTTTAAATTCACTTTTAACAGACAAAGCTCCTCCCTGAAGTTCAACTAACTGTTTTGCTATGCTTAAGCCAAGGCCTGTACCACCGTATTTTCTTGTAGTGTGAGATTCTGCTTGTCGGAATCTTTCAAAAATTTGTTCAAGCTTATCTTTCGGAATTCCAATACCAGTATCTGTCACAGAAAATTCTAACATAGAAATTGCATTGTCATTATTAAGAACCTTGGCATGCACATTAATAACTCCACTATGAGTAAACTTAATAGCATTTCCTGCAAGATTTATAATTATTTGTGTAAGGCGAGTGGTATCTCCTAACAGGCTTTCCGGAACATCGTCTTCACATGTAAAAACTAATTCCAGATTTTTTTCTTTTGCCTTCTCCATCAACATAACATTAAGCGATTTAAAAATTTCTTTCACGCTGAATATATGATCTTCAAAAGTCATCATTCCTGCTTCAATCTTTGAAATATCTAATATGTCATTAATAATAGTAAGCAAATTCTCTCCTGCTAATTTTATTGTTCTTACAAATTGTTTTTCCTGTTCACCTAAATTTCTTTTGAATAATATATCAGAAAAGCCAATGATAGCATTCATAGGTGTACGAATTTCATGACTCATATTAGCAAGAAATGCCTCTTTTAATTTTGTTGATTCCTCAGCTTTTTCCTTAGCTTCAGTATAATCTTCAAGTATATTTAGAACTGCGCTCTGTGTATTTTCCATATTGATTTTTTCTTCGCTATAATCTTCAAGAATATTCAATAAAGCTTTTTCAGTATTCTGTAAATCAACTCTCTCCTCAGAAACAAATTCTTCTTTTCTTATCTGAGCTTTATTAATTTTTCCCAGATTTATGCTAATTCTATTTTTTTTAAAAGATGATACCTGCACTTTGTTTAATTGTTAAAGAGTTAAATATTTTTTTGTAAAATTTAAATTTTACTTTTTAATTCTTGAATTTCCTTTTTTAATTCAATCATTTTTAGTTCTCTTCCTACAGTTAATTTCCTAAATCTTTCCAATTCATCAATTCTCATTAACTCCTTTTCCCTTCCTGCTATTTCTCTTTCTGCAAGTTGTTTTTGCTCTGTTATGTCTCTTGCTACAACAACTGCACCCAGCACATTCCCTCTGTCATCTTTATAAACCGATCCGTTAAAAAGCACATCGGTTAATTTATTGTCTTTATGGCGTAGTATTAACGGAGAATCTGCAATTGATCCTTTTGCAAAAACTTCCTGATAAACTTCACGAGCTTTTTGTGGCTCTGTAAAATAATCAAAGAAATCTGAACCAATTAATTTTTCACGTTTTATTCCGGTAATATTAACAGTTGCCTCGTTCATATCTGTAATCTTACCTTCTGTACTTATAGTAAACAATGGGTCAAGACTGGCTTCAATAAGGCTTAAAGAATATTTGGAAAGTAATTTTTGAGCAGTAACATCTCTTGCAACAATAACAACTCCCAAAACATTTCCTTTATCATCTTTATATACAGATCCATTAAATAATACATCTGTAAGCTTTCCATCTTTATGACGTAGTGTTAGCGGTGAATCAGCAACAGAGCCTTTTGCAAACACTTCCTGATATACTTCACGTGCTTTTTGTTGTTCAGTAAAATAATCAAAGAAATCTGAGCCAATAAGTTTTTCACGCTCTATACCTGTAATATTAACCAATGCCTGATTCATGTCTGTAATTTTTCCTTCCGGACTAATTGTTACCAATGGATCAAGACTGGCCTCAATAAGACTTAATGAGTATTGAGATGCTAATTTTAACGAATAACTAAATTCTTCAAGTTCTTTGTTAGCAGTTTCACGTTTTTCTTTTTCTTCGTTTTGAAAAACAAGTTCTTTATCAGCAATTACTAATTCTGCTGCACGCTTCTCTTTTTCATCATTTTGAAATGCCAGTTCTTCATTAGCAATTACTAATTCAGCAGCACGTCTTTCTTTCACTTCATTTTGAAAAGCAAGTTCTTTGTTTGCAATTACTAATTCAGCTGCACGTTTTTCTTTCTCATCATTTTGAAAAGCCAGCTCTTTATTGGCAATGACTAACTCTGCAGCACGTTTTTCTTTCACTTCATTTTGAATAGCAAGCTCTTTGTTTGCAATTACTAACTCTGCGGCACGTTTCTCCTTTTCATCATTTTGAAAAGCCAGTTCTTTATTGGCAATTACTAACTCAGCAGCACGTTTTTCTTTCTCATCATTCTGAAATGCGAGCTCTTTGTTAGCAACAACTAATTCTGCGGCACGCTTTTCTTTTACTTCATTTTGAAATGCAAGTTCTTTGTTTGCAATAACCAATTCTGCTGCTCGTTTTTCTTTTTCATCATTCTGAAAAGCAAGCTCCTTATTAGCTACGGCTAATTCTGCTGCTCGTTTTTCTTTCTCATCATTCTGAAAATGGAGCTCTTTGTTAGCTACACTTAATTCAGCAGCAAATTTTTGTTCTGCAATATCTCTTGCTACAACAACTGCTCCAAGAACATTTCCTTTATTATCTTTATATACAGATCCATTAAATAAAACATCTGTAAACTTTCCGTTAATATGTATAAAAGTTAAAGGAGAATCAGCTATTGAGCCATTTTTAAATACTTGTTTATATACTTCCATTGCTTTTTCTGGTTCTGTAAAATAATCTATAAAATTGGAGTCAATAAGATCTTCTCGCGAAACACCTGTAACGTTAACTTTTGCTTCATTCAAATCTGTAATCTTACCTTCAGTATTGATAGTTATTAAAGGATCAAGACTGGCTTCTATCAAACTACGGGTATATTCGGGTAACTGCTTATGCGCAGAAATATTATTATTTATAACCTTACTTGACTTATCGTTTTTTTGCATTTTCAGTTTATTTATTATTGAATTTTCCGTTTAAACAAATCACTTTATTTTTTTCTGTCAAGCTTTTCAACTTATTAATATATTTAATCAAAGATGCAAAACTTAGTAAGCCTAATTGTTATATAAAGATTCTAAAATGTTACATGATTCACACATATAGCTATACTCTAAAAAAAATAAAAAGAGCGCTGCTATGTAAGCAGCGCCCATTTATGATATCAACTAATTATAATGGTTTTACAATAGTATTACTTTTTAATGTTACAGCTGCAATTCTTGCTAACAATCTACCTTCAATAACAGCACCCGTATTCATCGAAATTGATTGGTCGGCCATTATAGTTCCTTTAAATATTGAAGTAGTTCCAAGACTTGCTGATGTACCAACCTGCCAAAAAATATTAGAAGCTTTTGCCCCACCACTTAAAATAATCTGACGCCCAGAGGTTGTATTTAAAGTCGATGCTATCTGAATAATAAAAACTGCATCAGAATTACCCTTTGCATCAAATGTTAAATTACCAGAGGATATTTCAAGTGATCCACTTGATTTATATAAACCTGGTGTTAAAGTAAGTCCACCTATATTTCCAGCAAGAAGTACTATATCTGTTGAAGTACGTCCAGCAGCATCATTATATGCAGTTGTCAAATCGCCTTTAGCAGCACTAAGCCCAACTGCATTTGGTACCGAGCCAGCTGGACCAGATGCATCTACGGTGTAAGTTGTTCCGGTTATTTCTCCTCCACCAAATCCAGTTATTTTACTGCCTGCAGCCGGACTCAATCCTATATCTCCGGTAATAGCTGATGTTGGAACGTTTGAAATTAACGAACCGGCAAGAATGACAAAATCTACCGTTGAGTTAAGATTAACGGTTGGCTGAATTATAGTCTGTAATGGGATTACAATAGGATTTACACCAGCAGGTGTTGAATCCTCTTTTTTACATCCGGCAAAAATAACAACTGATGCTAATGCAACAATAGTTAAAATAATTTTTGTTTTCATTTTATTTGTTTTCAAATTGTAAATGAATTTTCACAACATACAAATTTGAGAACTTATACAGTTATAATTATTACATAACTTTTGAAAAGAGTTACATCATTCACACATAAAATTATTTCCAAACAATCATTATTATAAAAATTCAATAAAAAAACACCATACACGTATATTCGTGCACAGTGTTTTCCTTACTCATTATTTAAATAACTATTATATTATTGATATAATAAATGATATAGTTCTTTTAAATCAGGGGATAAAATTATCTCTGTTCTTCTGTTTCCAGCACGTCCTTCAATTGTTTCATTTGATCTTACAGGATGAAATTCACCCCTACCTGATGCAGTGATGCGATTTGAATCAAAGCTATAGTCTTTTGTTAAAATACGTAGAATTGAAGTGGCTCTGGCTGTACTTAGATCCCAATTATCTTTAAATAAAGTTGTTTTGATTGGAACGTTATCAGTATGTCCTTCAATCATTACAGTAATATCTTTTGTGCTGTTAAGAACCTTGGCAAGTGAACTAAGTGCTTCTTTTCCTTTTGGGTCAATAACATCACTTCCAGATTTAAAAAGCAGTTTTTCTTCAAGTGAAACATAAACGTTTCCGTCTTTTATGTAAACTGACAGTTCATCAGTTTTATAATTCATTAGCGCATCAGATATTGAATTTTTAAGTTTTGACATTATATCCTTCTGCGATTGAATCATATTCTGAAAGTTTTTTAACAACTTTGCCTGATCGGCGATAGTCATTTTTGATTCTGTTGAAAGTGTTTTTAAATCCTTTTGAACTAAAGCATTTTCATTTTGTAAAGTGGCTTTTTCATCATTAAGAGTTTTTACTTTTGTATTACACTCATTTAGCTGACTTAGTGTAATTGCATTGTCTTTTTGTAATTTATCAGCTTTAGCTTCTGATGCTAAAAGTTTTTTACTTGGTCCGCATGATGTTAATAGCATGCTTAGGGCAAAGGATAAAAACGCAATAAAGTAGATTGTTTTATTCATTTTAGTTTTTTTAGTGAAATTAATTTTACAAAAATGCATACCTTTCATAATGTAATTATTACATTACTTTATTAATAATTTACATGATTCACACATGTTATTAGGTATAAAAAGTGCATTACTAAATAAGTAACACACTTTTCATATAACAATTAATTGCTTATTGTTTTACAATAGTATTTCCAGCCATTGTAATTCCTCCAATTCTTGCTAATGCTTTACCATCAAGTGTAGCACCTGTATTAAAAGTAATTGATTGCATTGCCATTATTGTTCCTTTAAAAACAGAGGTAGTTCCAAAAGTTGCAGAACTACCAACCTGCCAGAATATATTTGAAGCTAAAGCACCTCCACTAAGAATTACTTTACGTCCGGATGTAGTAGTTAGTGTTGATGCAATTTGAATAATAAAGACTGCACTTGAATTTCCTTTTGCATCAAAAGTAAGATCACCAGAAGAAATAGCTAATGTAGAAGTTGATTTATAAAGTCCGGGAGTAAGTGTTAACCCACCAATATTTCCCGACAATGTAACGATATCTGTACTTGTTCTTCCAGCAGCATCATTATAAGCAGCTGTTAAATCTAGTTTTGCCTGATTAGCAATTGCATCATTTATATGTTGTGTTCCTACTAAAATACCTGGAGGAAAGCCACCAATTGAAGAACCAGGACTTAACCCAAGATCACCATTAATTATTGTTGCGCCTGTACTTGTAATTGCAGATCCTGCAAGAATTGCAAAGTCAGCTGAACTGGCAAGTGGAACTATAGGCTGAACTATTGTTTGAATTGGAATAACAGTTGGATTAGTACCAGTAGATGTATTATCCTCTTTTTTACATCCAGCTAATATAACAACTAATGCAAATGCAATAATTGTTAAAATGTTTTTTGTTTTCATTTTTATTGATTATTGTTATAAATGAATTTTTATAACAAAACAAAGGTGCTTTGTTTTTACATTTTAAATGTTACACAAATAATTCGAAGACTTACATCTTTCACACTTTTACCTAGCTATTTTAACCAATTACAAACATACCTTTATAACATGACAAATGCGGGCAATAGGCCCGCATTTGTTGTCATTGATTAAAATAACATATTACAATTGAATCATATGATATTCCTTTTTATCTGTTCCATCCATGTAATAATACCAGAATTGTTTTTCTTCGAGTTTTATGATGAACAATGTTACAGTTGACTGATTGTCAATTCCAGTAATTTTAATTTCAGCATCTTTATTTTGAAAAGCCCATGTTCCGGTTCCAGAAATAGCACTCCAGTTATATGAATAGTTTCCATTTTTCGTATAAGTTTCGGTATAATTTGTAACCAATGAAGTGTAGTCATTTCCGTTAAACTTATAGTTATCTACTTTCCAAGTATTAGAAACACGCTCAGTTCTTGAGATTAAACTAAAAAACGGGCCTTCTGAATATTTCTTACAACTAGGCACACTAAATATTGTTATTGCTAAAAAGACAATGATTGCAATTGATTTAAATAAATTATTCATGTTGTTAATTTTTAAATATTATTAATGAATTGCAAGACCAATAGTAGAAACACCGCTTGACAAATCAAGAAACAAACCAAGTCTTTTAGTCATATGATATTCTGCTCCAATATGAGCATCAAGAAATAAAGAACTCGGATGATGATAATAATTTTTATCTCCATAATATCCATTTTCCCATGTTGAATTTACTATAGCAAATCCTAATGAACCTGCAAGATAAAAATCCCATTTTGTACCAGCTTTTAACAATTTATCAAAATAATATGTGCCTTTAACACCTACTGGAATTACTGTTTCGCGATAAGAATAATATTGATAAGGATAATTGTTATTTCCCCAATAGTAACTATTGCTATAAGTGTAAAAGCTTACAAAAGGTGCCAACGTAAAACTATTTGCTATGTCAAATTCATAATCAGCATGTAAAACAGGTAATGTGTGCCCTACATAACCATAAAAACCAGAATATCCTCCAGCACCTAATCCTAAGTTTAGAGTTTTTCCAAATTTTTCATTTGTGTTTGCGTCCTGTGCTAAGATATTAAAACTTAATATCGTTAAAAAGAACAATGTAATAAAAATTATCTTTTTCATGTTTTTAGTTTTTAAAAATCGTGAATGAATTTTCACAAAGCAAAGATGATAATCATTCTTTTTTTAATGTTACATAACTTTAATAAAGAGTTACATCTTTCACACATTATGTTATAACTTATTAAATAATATTATTCTCAGCATCCTTTAATTCATTGGAGCTGAGAATAAATATAATTTATTGAGATGTAAAACTCTATTTAAGATGCGACCTTAACATCCAGGCCATTTTCTCGTGATCTTTCATAATGCCAACAATAAATACACTTGTAACAAGATCTTTATATTCATTTGCAAAAGTGTTTACGTTTTCTCTTAAATATATTATAACACTATCATGATCAGCCAATAACTCCTTTATAAAACCTTGGCTATTATTTAATTCTCTACTTGACTCTGAAAGATGTGTTGAATCTAAAAAATATTTCAGAGATGCTGTAGCATAATGCCCTAATGAACGAATACTTTCAGCAACATTGTCAATTATTTCCTCTAATTGAAGATATTGCTCATGAAAAAATTCATGTTTTTCAAAAAAATCTTTCCCTTCAACATTCCAATAAGCATTACGTGTTTTAGTGTATAGCACATATTCATCTGCTAAAAGTTTTGCTAAATGATTAACAACTTCCTGACGATTGTCTTCTGTAATTCCGATATTTGTTTGCATTTTATTTATTTGTTTATTAATAGAATTTTTATTATATTATATGTTAACTGCATATTAAAAACGGGAAGGAATCCTTCCCGTTTTTGTCTAACCTCAACTACTACGAAAACCTATTTTTATTCAATTATTAACTCATTATTTACAGTTATTACACCAGGTGCATTCCATGCTATTCTACCTGCCTGATCTTTCTGGTATAAAGAATGAACAATCCCTTTCAATGTTACATTACTTCCAGAAACATTTACTGCGATTTCCTTATCATTAATAGACCAATTACGTAATAGAGCCCGCTCTATATCTTTCTTTTCTATATCATCATGAGTCTCTGTCTTAATTGCAATGTTATTTGTTACACCTTTTACTCCAATAAGATTATTCACTGCTTTATTTGCCGCTTCTTTCTGAAAGTTCCATTTTACTTCACCATCAATAGTAACCCAACCATCTTCAACTTTTACTTTTATTTTATCGGTTGGAATTTCCCAGCTCCATTTAAAAGCATTTAGAATTTCATTAGCAATATCATTACCACTTTTATTAGTAAAACTTTTTAATTGTATTTTAATATTTTCAACTACAGCTTTAACTCCAGCAACATTTTTAGCAGCTCTTTCGGCTTCAGATTTTTTAGTGTAACTATCAACAAGACCTGTTAGTGTAACAACACCATCTTTTGCAATTACACCAATTTCGATAGTTTTTAATAAAGGTTCCCATTTAATAGCATCGTATACATCTTTTTGTAATTCTGTATTATTTTTCATATTATTTACTTTTTAATCATTTTTTATTTAACAAAGATTACGATAATAATAAAATAATGCTTTACACAATTATTATAAACTGTTACATCATTCACACTTTCTAAAATGGTAAAATTTCAAATTTAATAACTCTTTACTTCAAGTATCATTTTATCCAATACTACTAAAGTCTTCTGACAATACCTGTATCTGATAATTAGGAAAAGATAAAACAGGGATAGTCGATTTATTTATCATTTGATGAGCATAGCTCCCCAATAACAAATTAGAAATACTTTTTTCTTGCTCTGTCATTATAGAAATTAAATCAGCATTTACAGAATGGGAATAATCAAGAATTAAATCTGTGAGATTATCACCATGAAGAGAAGTAATTGTATATGGAATTTTATTTTTATCAATGTAACTTGCAGCTTGTTCTGCATATTGCAATAATTTTTTTTCAATACTATTAGAATTTGACAACCTCACAGTGACAAGGTGAATTTCTGCATTAAATTGTTTTGCTATATTAACTGTATAAGGAACCTTCTCGCGTGTTTCTAACGAATTATCAAAAGGCAATACGATTTTATTAATTTTAGATGATATTTTTCCTTTTCTGACAGAAATTACAGGAACTTTAGAATGAGAAATTATTTTGTAAGCATTTCCACCGATAAACAACTCCTCAAAGCCAGATTCACCATGAGTAGAAAGAACTATTAGTGAATCATCAAACTTTTCTGAAAGATTTGTAGTTTCCTTAAAAATTAAGCCTTCTTTTAATGTATAATTTATTAAACTTTTTGAATTAATTTTTTTATTATAAACTTCTAATATACTATCAAATTTAAATTTTGCTTCTAGTCGCTCTTTTACTATTATCTCATTACCTTTGCCTTCATTTTTTAATATAACATGAACCAATTGGATATTCGCTCCAACTGTATTTGCCAGCATTAACGCCTGATTTAAACCAGTTAATGACTCCTTTGAAAAATCTAAGGGAACAATAATTGTTTTCATGTTTTTATTTTTTTATTTAAGTAAAATTCAACATTTTTATTTCGACATATGTTATATAACTTTTGAAAATAGTTATAACATTCACACATTACGTTTGAATAATCTCGATATTTTATTCAGTAAACTGCATGTATACGAGAATAACTGCAGCCGTAGTCATTAAGATTAAAGTGGCAAAACCAAGAATGTTTGATTTTTTACCATTAGTAAATTTCCCCATTACTTTTTTGTTATTCGATATATGTAGAATAATTGCAATTAATATTGGAGCAGTTAAACCATAAAGTATTGCGGAATATATAAGTGCTTTAATTGGTGATATACCTATATAATTTAACAATAATCCTAATGCCAGAGAAATGGCAATAATAATATAAAAACCTTTAGCTTCATTAAATTTTTTATCCAAACCTTGATTCCAACCAAAAGTTTCTGTAACAATATAAGAAAGAGATCCGCTTAAAACAGGAATTGCTAAAAGTCCAGTACCTATAACACCAATGGCAAAAAGTATATAAGCAAATTCTCCGGCTAATGGTTTCAAAGCCTGAGCAGCCTGTTCAACTGTATCTATCTGATATATGCCTCCATTAAATAACACAGTACCTGTTGTTAGAATTATAAAAAACATTACGACATTTGAAAATAACATACCAAAATCAACATCCTGCTTCATTTCGCGCATTATTTTTTTGTTAACAATTAAATGTTTTTTATTCTGTTGTTCAACCTCCATTGTTGCCTGCCAAAAGAAAAGATATGGAGAAATTGTTGTTCCTAATATTGCAACAAGAATGGTAATAAAATTTTTATCGAACTTTATAGTTGGAATAAAAGTAGCTTTTATAACTGCTAACCAATCTTGTTTATATAAAAATGGAACTATTAAATAAACTAAAAGAACTATGCAAAGATATTTTAGAATTGAAAATATTTTTTGATATGGCAAGTAGATTATTAAAACTAAAAGTAGTATGGTAAAAAATACACTAAAAATTGAAGCGTGAACTGCTGGGAATAAAAGATTTCCAACTGCACCCATTCCAGCAATATCAGCACCAATGTTCAATATAATTGCAGGAAAACTAAACAATAACAATAAATATAGAATAGGCTTTGAATAATTATTTTTAATAGTACCTGTTATACCAAGTGAAGTAACTAAACCTATTCGAGCACACATTTCCTGAATAGATGCCATTAGAGGAAATGTTATTAATGCTGTCCATAATGTTGAAAGACCATAAGCTGCTCCGGCTTGCGAGTATGTTGCAATACCAGATGGATCGTCATCACTTGCACCGGTTATTAGTCCCGGGCCAAGTATTTTCCAAAAGCGAGAAAGGCTATTTGCTTTATTTTTTTTATTGTTCATTTTTTGATTGCAGCAATAATATTAAAAACAATTATCTCTTTTTACCTTTTCCTCCACTATTTCCATTACTATTTTTTTCAGGACTACTTCTATGACCCTGAGATTTGTTATCGTTTTTATAATTCTGATTATTTGAATTGCCATTTTGAACTTTGTTCGAATTACTATTTCGACTTTCTGGTTTAAAACTATTCGTTTTTTGTGCTTTACCATGATAACCTTTAGCATATTTAATTCTATGATCATTAAAATGAACATATGGTGAATTTCCATGATAATTAGGCATTACAACTTTATATCCTCCATATAAATCGTAACCTCTATATCTGGCAGGAAGATAAGTTCTACGAATCCAAACTCCCTGACTGTAATAAATAAATATTGATGATTGAACATCATAATATGCCTCAACATCGGGCAAATAATAATAACGAACTTCAGGGTATCCCACAGGACCCCACGGTGGAAGTGAACCAATATTTACATTTACCGAAACCTGTGCTTGCACAGTACTTACTAAAAACAATACTGTTCCTAATAGAACTAATTTTATAGCTTTCATTTTAATTTGTTTTAACAAATCAAAGATGATTCTATTAATTCATGAAAGCATTACATAATTTGTTATTTGATTTATATAATTCACATATTATTTTTTAAACTTAAAAAGGGCTTTAATATGTTGTTTTAAAATTTCTTTTTCTAATTCTGCAGTATTTGTTGAGTGGTTATTAGCTTCTTTTGAGTTCAAATCTGCAGTTTCATTATCCCCAGTTTCGTATTGCTTTGCTGCTTCATGATGGAACTTTGCAGCTTCCTCTGATTCTATTGCTGCTTTTTTGTGTTTTTCAATTATTGATTTCATTTTATACTTGTATCTTTAATTATTAACAATAAGATAAAGGTCGATATATTCGTTAATTAAGGTTTACATAATTATTAATAAAAATTATATAATTAACATGTTTTAATATACACAATAGTTTGGTCTGTGTGTCACAGTAAATAGAAATGAGAAAATGAAAATAAAAAAGTGCTTTCTGAAATACAAAAAGCACTTTTAAATTAAAGAATAAATTCTTTACATATTATTTACTTTCAATAATATGATGTTTTTGAATTTCTTTCTCAAGTTCTGAAGCATGAGTTGCATGACCATTAGCTTTTACTGAGCTATGATGAGCTTTTTCATGACTTCCAGCTTCGTGATGTTTTGCTGCTTCATGATGAAATTTTGCTGCTTCTTCTAAATGTGATGCTGCTTTTTTGTGTTTCTCAATTACTGTTTTCATTACTATTTGTTTTTAATTGTGAATGAATTTTCACAACAGAATAAAGATCGCTATCCTTATAAAATTAATAATTACATTATTTTGAGAATAAGTTACATTATTCACATATTAAGGAATTTGATTAAATTTACAAAATGTAAAAACAACAATCAAACAAAATATGTCCAACCAAGAATATTTAATAAAAGATTTAGGTGAAAATAAATTCTTATCACCATTAAAACTTTCTAAAGTAAATAATGACGGAATATACAATTACGTAAATTCATCAGAAAGAATTCTTGCAGATGTTCATCTTGAATCAATAGAAGATAGTACGAGTAAGAATATTTCGTTATTATCTCTTGAAAAAGCTGGTCCACACGAAAACATATTTTTTGAACCTTCTAAAACAAAAGTAGCAATTGTTACATGCGGTGGACTTGCGCCAGGGCTTAATAATGTAATTCGTTCCTTGGTTTATGAATTATTTCACAGGTATGGTGTTATTGATATTTTTGGCATTCTTTATGGTTACGAAGGTTTAAATCCAAAATTTAACCATAAATGGATTAAGCTTACAACTGAACTAGTACAAGACATTCATCAAAAAGGAGGTTCAATTCTTGCCAGCTCACGAGGTAATCAACCTATTGAAATTATGGTTGACACATTAGTAACAAATAATATAAATATTTTATTTTGTATTGGAGGAGATGGCACATTACATGGAGCACATGAAATTTATAAGGAAATTGAAAAACGCCGGTTAAAAATTGCAGTTGCTGGTATTCCTAAAACAATTGATAATGATATTTGTTTTATGGATAAAACTTTTGGCTTTGAAACTGCATACACTATGGCAAGCCCAATTATTAAAGATGCACATAATGAAGCCACAGGCGCATACAATGGGATTGTTGTTATAAAACTAATGGGACGTGATTCCGGATTTATTTCTGCATACGCGGCACTTTCTATGCAGGAAGCAAATTTTGTGTTAGTTCCTGAAATCCCATTTGACCTGAAAGGAGAAAATGGGTTATTATCTGCACTTAGAAAAAGAATTGAGCAACGTCACCATGCGCTTATAGTTGTTGCAGAAGGAGCAGGTCAAGATTTATTTACTGATAACCCGGTAGAAAAAGACAAATCTGGTAACATTAAGCTCAACGATATTGGAATTTTTCTAAAAGATGAGATAAAAGAATATTTCCAATCAATAAATATTCCTGTTTCAATAAAGTATATTGATCCAAGTTATATTATTAGAAGCGCTCCGGCAATAGCCAGTGATAGTATATTTTGTTCGAATTTAGCATGCAATGCTGTACATGCTGCAATGGCAGGTAAAACAGATTTTGTTATCGGGAATTTGAATGGTCATTTTATTTTAATACCAATTTCAATTGCAATTAATCAAAGAAAGAAAATTGACCCAGACAGTGAATTATGGTTTAATGTTTTGGAAGCAACAGGGCAACCGAATAGTATGAAGAATTAATAATTGTGTTCAGTGACTCAAGGAACACGGATTCAGCAGTTCTCGATAAACTCGAACTAGCATTAGTGAGAGCTGCACAATCATCATCATTGATTCTTCGAGTAGCGAAGCGTATCGAGAAGTAAGGAGTTATTATTTTTTATAATTTATTTTCTTTGCAAGTAGTTTTTATATTACATTCTCTCCATATACCAGTTTAATTCCTTTTCCATTTTTTTGTATTTAAAAATGGTAGTAATAATTTTTTGTAAGCGAATAAAAGCCGTTTCGCTTTTAACAACGTAGTCAAATGCTCTGTGATGCATACAATTTATTGCTACATCTATTTTATCCTGCGATGATAACATTACAACAGGAATATCAGGGTTATATGCTTTAATTTTGTCTAATGTTTCAATTCCATTCATAGCATCCTTAACTATTCCGTTAAGATGATAATCTAAAATTATTACATCAGGATGATGTGATAAATTTTGCATACATAGTTCACCAGTAGCAAAAGTTTCAATAGTAAAATCAGCATGCTGCAGAAATTCAATTTCTAACAACTTTAAAAATACTGCATCATCATCTACAAGGAACAGTTTTATTTTCTCATTATTGTTCATTTGTTTGTGTTTTTAATCGCATTAAATTCTTCTAGTAATTCTACACATGCCTGTTCGCAAATATTACCAAGTTGAAGAACTAAATCTGGTATCCCATCAGTCTGTTTTTGTGTGCTTGCATATTCCTGAACCTTCTTTGCCATTATTTCAAAATCGGCACTAATTCCCATAATTGAAAAAGAAGGTATTATTTTATGGACTGCAGAATATAAAGAACTCCAGTCTTTATTTTCCATGCTTTGTCTCATAGCAGATATTAACGGTGGAGTTTGTTCTAAATAAAGAGATATCATTTCCATCATTAATTGCGGATCTGATTTAGTACGATGAATTAAATATGCCAAGTCAATACACTTTAACTTTTTATTATTGTCAATTTCAACTTCAATTATTTTATTTACATGCTGAAGTGATGGTTTTTTTACTAAACCAACAATTTTACTATACAATAACCTTTCGTCAACAGGCTTAGCTATATAATCATTCATTCCAACTGCTTTGCATTTTGCTAAATCAACTGTTGTAACATCTGCAGTTAATGCAATTATAGGGATTTTAGAATTCATTTTGTTACGAATATAATCAGTAGCTTCAAAGCCATTCATTTCAGGCATTTGCAGGTCCATTAAAATTACATCATAAGACTTAGCTTGTAATTTTTCAATAGCAATTTTGCCATTACCAGCGATATCACGATCAAAACCATAATCATCTAATAATGTTTTCATTAATAATTGATTAAGTGCAATATCTTCAACAACTAAAACTTTTATATTTTTAATATCTGGATCTAATTCAACTAAATCTAATTCTAAGTTTGCTTCTTCTGTTGTTTTTTGAAAACTTAAAATAAAACTAAAAGTTGATCCTTCGCCAACAACACTTTTAACGCTAATACTTCCGCCCTGAGGTTCTACTAATTGTTTCACAATTGCTAGACCTAAACCGGTTCCCCCGTATAATCTTGATGTACCGCTTGAAGCCTGCTGAAAATTTTCAAAAATTTTGCTTATTTTACTTTCAGCAATTCCAATTCCTGTATCAGTAACAGAAAATTCAATATCTACTTTTTCAACATCTTCGCAAAGTAATTTCACATTTACTATAATTTTTCCTTCTGTAGTAAATTTAACTGCATTGCTAACAAGGTTTAAAATAATCTGATGTAAACGAACGGGATCACCAATTAAGACTTCTGGTATTTTGTTATCATATATTTTAACAAGTTGCAGATTCTTTTCCTGAATTTTTGTTTCAAATAAATGAAGCATTGCCGAAATGGATAATGACATTTTAAAAGGTGTTTGCTCAAATGTCATTTTACCGGCATCAACTTTTGCTAAATCAAGTATATCATTAATTAATACAATTAACGCATCGCCACTCATTTTTATGGCGGTTAAATATTCTCTTTGTTTTGCAGACAAATCTGTTTTTAACACAACTTTTGTAAAACCAATAATGGCATTCATAGGAGTACGAATCTCGTGACTCATATTCGACAAAAACTGTTGTTTTGCTTTTACAGCTTCCTCTGCTATCATTGTTGCACTTTCAGCCTTTGATTTTGCTTCTTCGGCAATTCCGGTAGCTAATTCAGCAAAAACAATTGCTTCGGTTAATTCTCTTTCAATTCTTTTTTGTTCTGTAACATTTCTTGCTACTACTACCGCACCAATTACTTGCCCTTGATCGTTTTTATATACAGAGCCATTAAATAAAACATTAGTTAATTTATGATCCTTTATTACCAAAGGGTAGTCAGTAACAAATCCTTTATCAAACACTTCCTGATAAACTTTACGTGCTTTTTGAGGTTCGGTAAAATAATTAAAGAAATCTGTTCCGATTAATCTTTCGCGAGAAATTCCTGTTATGCTTATTGAAGCATTATTCATATCGGTAATTTTACCTTCCGGACTTATTGTAAATAATGGATCGCGACTAGCTTCAATTAAACTACGTGCATAATTTGCAATTATTAATTCCGCAGCACGTTTTTCTTTCTCGTCATTTTGAAATACAAGTTCCTTATCTGCAATAACTAATTCCGCAGCACGTTTTTCTTTTTCACTTGTTTGAAACACAAGTTCTTTATCTGCAATTACGAGCTCTGCAGCACGTTTTTCTTTTTCGCCTGTTTGAAAAACTAATTCTTTGTCAGCAATTACAAGCTCTGCTGCACGTTTTTCTTTTTCATCATTTTGAAATACAAGTTCATTGTTAGCAAGTATTAGCTCTGCTGCACGTTTTTCTTTCTCGGCATTTTGAAAGGCAAGTTCTTTGTTTGCAATTATAAGTTCTGCGGCGCGTTTTTCTTTTTCCTCAAACTGAAACAAAAGTTCTTTATTTGCTAGAATTAATTCTGCAGCACGTTTTTCTTTCTCGTTGTTCTGAAATAGAAGTTCCTTATTTGCCAAGATTAATTCAGATGCACGATTTTCTTTTTCGGTATTTTGAAAAGCAAGTTCTTTATTTGCAATGATTAATTCTGCTGCACGTTTCTCTTTTTCATCGTTTTGAAATGCGAGTTCTTTGTTAGCATTGCCTAGTTCTATTGCCCATTTTTGTTCTGCAATATCTCTTGCTACTACAACAGCACCAATTACTTTTCCATTAGTATCTCTGTACACAGATCCGTTAAATAATACGTCTGTTAATTTTCCATTTTTATGCTTAAAGGTTAATGGGAAATCAGATATTGATCCTTTTTTAAAAACTGCTTTATAAACTTCGCGTGCTTTATCAGGATCGGTAAAATAATCTATAAAATTTGCACCTAAAAGTGTTTCACGTTCAATGCCTGTGATATTTACTTTTGCCTGATTCATATCAGTAATCTTTCCTTCAATACTTATTGTTATTAAAGGATCCAGACTAGCTTCAATTAAACTGCTGGCGTAAAGAGATTCGTGTGTTTTTGTTCGTTCCATTTTATATTTGTATTCCGCCTTTTAAAATTTAATTTCCAATTTCTTCAATTGGGCTTCTCCTTTTATCTTTCAATTGTTTAAAATGAGAAGGTGATAATCCGGTAACTTTTTTAAATTGATTAGATAAATGTGCGACGCTACTATAATTCATCTTCCAGGCAATTTCGGTAATGTTTAACTCACCATAAATTATAAGTTCTTTTATTCTTTCAATTTTATGTGAAATGATAAACTGCTCTATTGTGGTTCCTTGTACTTCTGAAAATAAATTTGCCAGATATGTATAGTCGTGATTTAATTTTTCACTTAAATAGTCAGAAAAGTTTACTTTAATTAATTCATCGGTATGATGAACCATTTGAATAATTGCATTTTTTATTTTTTCAATCAACATGGCTCTTTTGTCATCCATTAATTCAAGCCCGGAGTTAAGAAGTGCAATTTTAACTTGATCACGTTGCTCTACAGTAAGTGTTTCCATTATTTCAACTTCACCTAATTCAACAACAATAAAATGAAGTCCAAGTTTTTTCAACTCCTCTTTAACTGCCATTTTACAACGACTACTCACCATATATTTGATATACAATTTCAAATAACCTCTTTTTTAAAGATTTAAACAAAGGTGAACAACTTTTAGACAGAAAGTGTTATAAAACTTTTAAATTAAGTTACATAATTCACACATTTAAGAAATGTGTTGTAAAAAGAGAATATGAAATGCTTAGTATTATATGTGAATAATTAAGTAATATTATTGAATAATAATACAATAATATTTTTCAATATTGTTTTAACTATGTTTCAACTAATAAATTATTATCGCAATATATATCTGATTATATGAATTATACATTATCGACTCCACTTCGCCAGACTCAGGTTAGGTAGCTAAGGATGATTGTAGGACAACGCTATGGACAACAGTCTCTTTTATCATCTATAATGGAGTGTTACGAAATGAAGGATTTAGTTCATTATCCATTCAATAGATTTTAATCGTAAAAAAAACGTTTTTAGTCCTCCTACACTTTGGTAACCACAATGGATAACTTGGAATACTAATAAAATCCTATTTCTAGTCCTACACTTAACTTAGGTAATTCGGGATAATAACTAAAACTGGGTTTTATTAAATCAGAAATACGATAAGTTGCACAAATTGCAATATGATTTGAACCTAAACGAGCTTTTACGCCATACTCATAGTTTTCAAAATATTTTAAATTTTGTTCCGTAACATTGATTACAGAAGCATTACTACTATCTGCAGCAACAGTTTTATCTTTAGTAAAATGATTATTTGAAAAATCCCAGTTTGCATAACCTCCAATGTCAAGGTATTTTCCTAATTTATTTCCTCTCCTGTCAAAATTAAAACGTGTAAACAATTGTAATCCCAATCCACCAACAGCTATTCTTTCTTTTTTATGAATACCAACAGAAGGAAAAGTTTTTTTCGAATTTTGTTTAATGCTATAAGTTGAAGACATCATACTTATATCATAGCCCACTGACCAAAAATTACTAATTTTCATTTTGTGTCTGAATCCAAAAAAAACAACGTTAGAAGCTCCATTTCTAACCTTTGCAGTATTTTCCGAAAAGTCATCAGCGACAAATTCATATCCGACATAAAAAAGATTAAACTTTTTTAAATTCGGACCAGTTTTAGGAATTATTGTGTCATTTGTTGGCTCTTCTTCTAAAAGCACGTTCTGAGCATATGAGCTGTATGATACAAACAATATACAAATAAATGCAATGTATTTCATTTTTACAAAAATTTAAAATTGTTTTTCTAGCATATAACCTAAATAATAAATTCTAAGAACATCGCCTTTTTCAAAATCAGATGGGTCTAATGTTAGTACATTATTTTGGAGAACCTCAACAACTGCATATTTCTTAAGTATTGCCTTAGAATTTGCAATATGATAATACAAATATTTATTATTAGTTTTATTTGACGGTAATAATAATGTTTTAACAGATATAGCATTTTCATTTACAATAATTTCAACTGTAGGCTGCTTTGCTACAGAAACCATGCTATTTAAGAAATAAGATGCCTGAGGAATTCCATAACCATGAGCATAATCAAAGTATGGGTAAAGTGTTGCAGATTTTTCTATTTCTAAAAACAACTGCATATTAGTTAAACCTAAATTAGACTGCCATGCACATGCCGCAAAACCAGCTACCAAAGGACTAGAAAAAGAAGTTCCATCAGTTTCGTGAATATTGTTTGGACTGGCTGCAATTACATGCGAAAATGCAGAAACATTAGGTTTTAAACGCCAATCTGCAGATGGTCCGTATGAACTGTAGTTCATGTGATAATAAGTATTGGGATTAATTCCGCCAATTGTTAAAACGCTATCTGCATCGGCAGGTGTAATAATCTTTTTCCATTTGTTGGTGCCCTCGTTACCAGCTGCATTTACAACAAGAATTCCTTTAGAAGCAGCAATATTTGCTGCACGCGATACCAAGCTGCGCTTACCATTCATTTCCCATGGGAAATAGCGACTATCGGTATAACCAAGGGAACTGTTAATAATCTTTGCTCCGTTTTTATCAGCCCACTCAACAGCTTGCAGCCAGTTTTTTTCTTCACTGAAAGGTTCAGAGCCAACTTCTGTGCGAGCTAAAAGAAACTCAGCATCTGTAGCTAATCCGACAGGAATACCATCAATTAGCCCTGCTATACATGATAAAACATTTGTACCGTGACTATTTGCCAAATATACATTTTCCTTATCAGAAGTAAAATCCCAAGTTTTAATAATTTTATTTGCTTTTCTGATATGCTCAAATGCGGGATGTTTATCAACATTCGGAAACCCACCATCAAAAATCGCAATACGAATTCCATTACCGGTAAAACCTACATTACGGAACAAATCACCTTGTAAATGTCCAGTCTGATTTTTCAGAAATTCTTTTTGAGTAGAATCAATTTTAATTTCATCGCCATCTGAGCACAATACCAATCTGGAAGTTAATTCCTCAACACCTTGCACAAATGGCAGAGTTTTTACTTCTGAAATCTGGCTTGAATTAGCCTCCACAAAAACAGCATTAAACCATCTTGTGCAGCCTGTTATTTTTTCAACTTTTTGAGAAATTATTTTTGAGTATTCTTCAGAAACAGGAAAATCAGTAGAATCATAAAGAGATATTCCTAACTGCATTCTTCTCTCAATTGCCTTTGCATCAAAATAAGTAAAAGGATTAAAAGTTACTCCATTTTTATTTTTAAAAAAAACTGCATATTGATTCTGAGAAAATGAGTTTAATACCACACCTAAAAACAAAATGAAAAATAAATACTTCATAACATTTAATTAAAAAGTTCATTTATTGGTTCTCCTGTGCATCCGCTAGGGTACTCAATATTCAACATAGTTGAAATTGTTGGTGCAATATCAACTAAATGCACTTCACGTAAAATAGTTTGTCGTGTAATTTTCCATCCGTACCATAAAAGTGGAACATGTGTATCATACGAATAAGCAGTATTATGATCAACATCATAATCAGAATCCTGAATCCAGCCTGGCTCAAGATTAATTAATATATCGCCTGATCGTTTCTGATTAAAACTATTTTGCATATACATAAATATTCCCTTAGTAAAATTATTTGTTTCAAGAGTTGATGCAGTTACGGCATTCTCAACTCCATTAAACTGTAACATAAAAGAAGCTACTTTATTTTGTATATCTGTCAATGAAATTTTAGAATCTTCTATCAAAGTATGATTTAAAAATATCTGTTGATCAAGATAAGTTAGAACCCACTCACCTTCTCCATAAACAGCATTCAAATAGCTCTTCAATAATGACAATGCATAATACTGTTTAAAGACTCCTCCAGGCAATTTGTTATCAATCAAATACTGAGGATTCTGAGATGAACCATGATCAGCTGTCAAAAAAATTAAAACATTTTCTTTTCCTATCTCAGTCTCTATAAAATCAATAAAATGCGCAATTTCTTTGTCTAATCTCAAATATGTGTCTTCTATCTCTACCGATAATGGTCCAAACCGGTGACCAATATAATCTGTAGGCGAAAAACTTATTGAAAGAAAATCTGTGCTGCTGCCTTTTCCAAGATTCTCCCCCACAACCGCAGCAATTGCAAAATCGTGAGTATAAGTATTTCCAAATGGGCATACCTTAAGTAAAGAATAATCTCTTTCTTTTTTTGGTGGCTTACTTAAAAATGCAAGGTCATAAGGAAAACAACTTTGTTTATTGCCAAACCCTTTTTCGTATTTATTTGTATCCGGAAGGCTTTCTTTATATTCAGGCATTGTCAACAAAGGAGTCCATAATCTGTCAAGATAAAAATCAGAAAGTTTTTTGTTATTAAACTCTGTAACCCACTTTGGAAGTGTATCTAAATAATATGTACTTGTAATAAAATTACCTGAATTATCATCATACCAATATGCTGCATTAGGATTATGGCCACCCGGTAAAATTGATGCCCTGTCTTTTAATGAAATTGCAATTACTTTTGATTTATTCTGATTAGATAACCTTAATTCATCGCCAATAGTTGTAGTTAAAAGATTAACCGGCGACATTTTTCCTTTATCGGAATTACTGCCTACAGCCTTTACTTTAGAATCTTCAACACAATAAACTTTTTGCTTTTTTAATCTTATATACCATTCATTTGAAACTATTCCATTTACAGAAGGAGTTGCACCTGTAAAAATTGTTGCATGACCTGAACCAGTTTGAGTAAATATATAATTCTGACGTGCATTTTTACAAAATGCACCTTCATTTACAAATCTTTTAAAACCATTCTTCTCCAATTTATCCCAGTATCTCGAAATATAATCGTAACGCATCTGATCAACAACTATTCCTATAACAAGTTTTGGCTTTTCGGGTGGAATAGCTTTTGTTTTTTGAGCATTGCAAATACCTGATGAAAGTAAAATACTTATAAAAAGAATTGCTGTAAATCGCATAATTTTATTTTGATTAATTCAAATACAAAAATTGTGATTTTAGTTTACATTTTAGAATTAATTATGGCATATTATCCAGCAGTTTTAAACACCGAATTGCAATTTTTATTATTTTTATAAAAAAAATAATGAGACTAATATTAATTATATCAGTAGTGCTTTTATTATCAGGCTGTAAGAAAACAGAAACTGATATACAGAAACCTTTTATTACAATTTCAAAACCTGCAAATCATGCTAATGTAGCATTAGGAAATAACTTATTTTATGAAATAGAATTTAAAGATGACTTTGAGTTAAAAGAATACAAAATTAAAATTCAATCATCGACCATACCTATTTTAAAAAATACAGAAAGTTATTTATGGGACACTACTATTGTTAAATCAATATCCGGAATTGAATCTTTAATTAAAGATCAGTTACAAGTGCCACTAAATATTGATTCGGGAAGATATCTTTTTTTGATTTATTGTAAAGATAAAGCCGGAAACGAAGAATTTACAGCTCGGGATTTTAATGTAATTACTGCAAAATAGTTTTTAGACTATTAATTCTGACACTCTAAAAACTCATTAAATAATCATCACGTTTACTGCCATATACAAAAATGCTATTTTATTATTATTCAAAATATTTTTTAATTGTATAGATAAAATATAGGTAATAAATACATGTCATTATACACAGATATCATATTTTTGTATTGAAAATAATTTTGGTTGCAAAGTTTTTAAAATTGCCGTAGGTTTGAACTTTAAATACAAATATGAAAAATACTGAATCCGATTCAACATATAATAATCTAGAAAAAATGTCAATTCGTGAAATTTTACATAACATTAATCACGAAGATCATAAAGTTCCGACAGAAATTGAGAAAGTAATTCCTCAAATAGAAAAACTATCCGAAGCTGTATTTCAGAAACTTCAAAACGGTGGCAGGCTTTTTTATTTAGGATCAGGAACCAGCGGAAGATTAGGAATTGTTGATGCATCAGAATGCCCACCAACTTTCGGTGTTGATAAAGGATTGGTAATCGGAATAATTGCAGGTGGAGATCAAGCCATTCGTCAGGCAGTTGAACATGCAGAAGATGATTATGATTCAGGATGGAATGAATTATTGAAGTATAATGTTACAGATAAAGATTTCGTAATTGGGATTTCTGCTTCAGGAACAACCCCTTACGTAATAGGAACACTTCAACATTGTGCTCACAGTGGTATTATTACCGGTGCAATAACTTCAAATCCAGGCTCACCAATTGCACTTGAAGCAATTTTTCCGGTTGAAGTTAACACAGGCTCTGAATTTATTACCGGAAGTACAAGAATGAAAAGTGGAACAGCACAAAAGTTGATTTTAAATATGATATCAACATCTGTAATGATAAAATTAGGCAGAGTGGTTGGAAATAAAATGGTAGATATGCAGCTGTCAAATAATAAATTAATTGAACGTGGAACCAGAATGATTTCTACTTTTTTAAATATTCCTGAAGAGCAGGCAAAAGCTTTACTAATGGAAAATAAGAGCGTTAGAAAAGTAATTGAAAAATATTCATAATTATATTATGACTTTTTCAATAATAATCACATATAACTTTGGTCTGTTTATTTAAATGAGAAATATTTTTAATTTAGCAATATAAAATCAAAACCTTTAACTTATGAAAATTAAGATTGTTGTACTTCTTATGGGCTTACTACTGGTATCTACATTATCATCTTACTCCCAGTCAAAAAAGAAGAAAAAAGAAAAAAAATCTAAAGCAGTAATTGAACAACCTGTAGTACTACCCGAGAATTCAAAAACTGTAACACCTACTATTGATAATTCAAATACAAATTCTACAAATCAGAATAATGACGGTAAACAAATAACACCTATTAAAGATCAAAAACCGGTTGCAAATACAATTACCGAAGCAAAACCAATAAATTTTGAACAAATAATTCAACAATCTAAACCTGTTGTTACAGATAAACCAAACGGCTCAATAAACTGGACACAACAATATGTTGAAGCAAAAGGTTTTTCGGTAATGGATAATGTAAAATTCACAAATCCAGCACAGGCAAAAGCAATGGCTCGCAGAGGTGCTGTTGTTGATGCTCAGAGAAATCTTTTAGAAATTGTAAAAGGTGTTCAGGTTACAGGTGAAACTACAGTTAACGACATGATTGCATCAAGCGATTTTATTTATACAAAAGTTGATGGAATAATAAAAGGAGCTCAGGTGATTGGTGAACCAATTGAAAAAGATGGTGGAATTGAAGTAAGAATGAGAGTTCCGCTTTATGAAACAAATGGTATTGCATCAGCAATTTATGACAAAGTACCTGCATTAAAAAGTGTAAATGCCAACACATTAAATGACGTAATAAATCAGGTTCCACCTGAACTAAAAGATCAGGTTCTTGAAGGTCTTGCATTTAATTTTAATGGAAAGAAAATAGATCCTTCAATGTTTCCTGTTATTGTTGACGAGAACAATAATTTAGTGCTCGACCTTTCAAAGATATATGATCCAAAAAGCGGTAAGTTTCCTCAGCTTTTATCTTCAACTGAAGAGATTTTTAAAGAAGTTGGGTTTGACAAAGGACTTCAAATGCTTAATGTTATTAAAGCAGAATCAGGAAGAATTGTAATTGATAATGAAAGCGTAAAAAAAGTAAACTGGGGAAAAATTGGTCAAACTGTTGCTAAAATCGGGAAGTTTCTATTAATGCTTATTTAATTATTAAAAGTAGATTGTTATGAAGAAAATAATTTTATTATGTCTTTATATTGGATTAATATTCAGTGTTAACGTAGCCTTTTCACAAAAAAAAGGTAAAAAAGACAAAACAAAATCAACAACCACAACAAATAGCACAAATACTCCTGCAAATACTATTCAACAAAACAATCCCGTAATTGTAAACGAAACTCTGAAAACGGATAACAATATAACCGAAGTTGAAGTTAAAGGAGTTGGAATTAAACGTGACGATGCTTTACAGGATGCCTTAAGAAATGCTGTTGGTCAGGGTGCTGGTGTAGCAATTGTTTCAGAAACAAATGTTGAAAATTTTATGGTAGTTCGCGATGCAATATCTTCAAAAACTGAAGGCTATATAGCAAGCTATGTAGTGTTAAAAGAAATACCATTCCCTGACAGATATGAAGTTACAATTAAAGCTAAAGTAAGTTTATCTCCATTAAAGGCCGACATTCAGACTCTCTCTAAATCCATCGGTGGTGTAAGATTTTTAGTTATGTACGACACTCGAAAAGTTTCGGCAGAAGAAAAACCATTTTATGATTTTGCATGCGAAAGAGTAAATGAATTTCTTGCTGAAAGAAAATACAGGTATATTGATAAAGGTAGATTTGAAACTTTACAGAAAGAGGCAATAGGATTGTATCAGGATGAAACTAATTCTGAGACATATGTTCAGCGCTTAGGAATGAAAGCAGATGCACAGTTTATTATTTTAATAAGCAATATTTCATTAAGTTCGACAGAAGAAAATTATCGCTCTGTAACAAAGGTCATGATTGAAGCAAAGGCTTATGATAACTGTACTGCAGAAGGATTAGGCACTATTGTACTTGAAGCAGATGCTAAATATGGAGAAGATCCTAAATCAACTAAAATGCTTGGAGTAAAAGATGCTGTTAATAACGGATTTATAAAACTGCTTTATTTATTTAATCAATATATTGGAAACTGGGTAAATAATGGTACTCCATATGAAATCCGTTTTTATTCTATCGGAACTTTCAGAGATTTTCGCGAACTAAGAAATAAAATGCTTGCAGATTCTAAATTTGGTGGTCAATTAGAAATTGTAAGCCTTGAAAATTTTACAAAATTAAATTTAACGTTTAAAGACAGACCTGATGATTTGGCATATAAAATACTGGATTATGCAGATCAGATACCTGAGTTTAAATCAAAAATTCTGGATGTTAAATTAATTTACGGAAGACAAATTAATTATGCACCACAAAAGGTAAAAGTTCCTGAACTTGAACAAGTAAAATCAAATATTAAATAAAATACTGTAATATGAAAAAAGTATTATCAATTTTAGCAATAATGTGTCTTAGTGTAATCTATGTATATTCACAAGGCTCAAAGGTAACAATGTTCACACAAAATGGCGAGAAATTCTGGATTGTAGTTAATGGCGAGAAAAAAAATAAAGAACCATTAACAAAAGTAACTGTAGATAATTTAACTGCACAAAACTATAAGTTTAAAGTAGTTTTTCAGGATCAATCATTGCCTTCATTGGATAAAGTAATTTACACAAAAAATGTTGAAACAAATGCGTATTCTGATGCAACTTATACCATCAGAAAAAATGACAAAGGTGACAAATATGTAATCAGATTATTATCAGGCGAAGAGCTAACAACTACAACAACTACCACAACAACAGCACCTGCAAATTCAAATGTAACAACAACCACAACAACTTCAAACCAACCAAACCAAACTACTCAAACTTATAATCAAACCACCACAAATACAACTACCAGCAATCCTGACAATATTAATATTGGATTTGGAGTGAATGTTACCGAAACACAAGATGGTGTTAATATGAATGTAAATATGGGTGGAGTTAATGTAAATACAAATGCAAGTGCTACTTCAAATGGAATGAATACTTCAACAAATATGAATGCAAATGGAGTTAACACATCAAATCACACAATTACAACCTCATCAACTACAACAACTACTACAACTACCACTTCTACTTCCGGTAATGTTGTTTCAAACCAAAAGCCAATTAACAATTCGCAAAATAACACAATAGTAAAGGAACCTGTAAAAACATATGTAATGCCTGGCTATTCAGGACCTACCGGATGTTCATGGCCAATGACTAACGAAAGTTTTAATACTGCAAAA
The DNA here is from genome assembly GCA_016218155.1 of Bacteroidia bacterium. Taxonomy (NCBI): domain Bacteria; kingdom Pseudomonadati; phylum Bacteroidota; class Bacteroidia; species Bacteroidia bacterium. Next base: position 95,702 of record JACREQ010000032.1, on the reverse strand, counting down.
AATTCTATCTCTTCTAAATCTTTTGAAGATTCAAAACTTACAATTGCCAAACAAGTGGTTGGAAACAATTGCCTTGTTTGTTCACAGGTTAAAGAAATAATGAAACTTTTTAGTTTTGATGATACAAGATTAGAATTTGCTAAGTTTGCTTATAAATACACTTTCGATATCGGAAATTATTATCAGCTTAATGACGCATTTACATTCGAATCATCAATAGATGAATTAAATCAGTTTGTTACTAACGGAGGAAATTAGACTATTCTTAACAAAATAAAAAAAAACCGCTAATAGCGGTTTTTTTTTATTTTGTTATTTTCTCTTTTTGCTTTTAAAAAAACTTGGAAAAGGTATTGAAGACATTGTTTTTCTTACAGCACTCTTTGTTTCGTGTTCTTCATCGTCATCATAATAACCGTAACCATAGCCATAACCATATCCATATGATCCATATCTATAACCATAACCATACCGGTTACCATAATAATTTGGAATCTTCACATCATTAATCAGAATACCTAAAGACCTATAATTATTATCGCTATACAGGTTATTTACAAATTTTAATACCGTTCTGCTACTATAATTTTGCCTAACAACAAAAATATTTGTATCGGTATATTTTGAAATCAATAACGAATCTGTTACTAAAGCAACAGGAGGAGTATCAATAATAATAATTTCGTAACGTGACTTTAATTCATCAATTAACTGACGCATTCTATCACTCTCTAGTAATTCTGCAGGGTTTGGAGGAACCGGTCCTGAAGTAACAATACTAAGGTTTTCCTGAAGCGTTGGAATTATTACTTCATCGAGAGTATTATTGCCAATAAGATAAGTACTTATTCCTATTGAATTATCAATTCCAAAATCTTTATGTAGTTTTGGCTTTCTTAAATCCAAACCCATAATTATTGTTTTCTTACCTGCTAATGCAAAAATTGAAGCCAGATTCAATGCACAAAATGACTTCCCTTCTCCACTAACAGTTGATGTAATAGCAATAGTATGTGTTTTAAGATTCTTGTCAATATGCAGGTATTGCAAATTTGTTCTTAAAGTTCTGAAAGACTCGGCAATTGATGATTTTGGTTTTTGATATACAACAAAATCAATAGCTTTACTATTGTGTCCAATTGCAGCTATAATTGGAATATTAGTATTAGCTTCCACATCATGGCGGTCAAGAATTTTATCATTAAAGAAATCTACAATTATTATTATAATCAGTGGTATTAAAATTCCTATTAAAATGGCAATTGTATAGTTTAATGTTTTTTTGGGACTTACCTGAGTAGCATTCTGAACCAAACAGTTATCAATTATTTTATTATCAGGAACATTAGACGCTTTTGCAATTCCAGATTCTGCTCTTTTTGTCAATAAATAAGTATATATCTGATCGTTTAGCTTGTATTTTCTTTCGATGTTAATTAATTGTTTTTCTGTACTTGGTAGTTTGGCAATTTCTGTTTCAACTAACGCCATCCGTTTATCAACTTCATTCATTGATATTACATTTGACTGGATTAGATTTCTGATATTCTCTGCTAATGCTTTTCTATTGCTTTCAATTTGGTTATTTACCATTTCAATTGCCGGATTTTTCAAGTTTGAAGCATAGGCATAGTTATTTTTCTGCTTACTCAATTCAGACAAATCAGTTATTAATTTTATTAGCATTGGGTCATCTATTCCAACTATAGAGGGAGCCATAACATCTGTAAAATCCTTTTTCTCGTCGATATACTTTCTAAGATACTCAAAGTACTTTGATTTAATTGTTAGTACTGCCTTTTCTGACTGAACTCTTTCAATTTTATCATATAAAACACTACCTTCTTTACTAATATCAATTAGCTTATTATTTTGTCTGAAATCTTGCAATTTGTTTTCATTATTTTCTAATGAATCTGTAATGTCATTTAGCTGTTCGTCGATGAACTTTATAGTATTTAAAGCAATTCTGTTTTTCTCTTCAAGTCCAGAATTAATATATACTTCTAAAAGTTTATTTATAAAATCAGCTTCCTTTTGTGGAACTAATCCCTGAGTAGAAACTTCAATAATTGTAGATTTTTTATCTGTTGTTATTAAACTTATTTTTCCTCTATACTGATTTGTTAAAAGGTTAATATCATTAATAATGAAAAAATACTGGTAGCTAAAATCAGGGTCACTTTTATTAAAAGGTTTATTTAAGTTAATACAGAAAGTAAAATCATCATTTGAGAACCATTCCCCAAATTTCATTTTCTTCTTTATTCCAAGATTTTCATCAACTTCAAGAAGATATTCGCTTTCTGAAATAAATTTTATATTTATCGGATGGTTAAAATTATTTGTTCTATTAGTATCAATTATAGCAACAAACGGACTCGACTTATAACGTTCAACAGTTCTAATTCTCCCCATTGAAAAATATGATATAGCAAAATCTGGCAACTGACTTATTGTTTTATGAGTCATTGTGTATGAATTAAGAATTGCTATTTCATTTTCTACAACCTTTTTTCTTGTCCTTCTTAATATACCTTGTTCTTCTAAAATACCTTCAACTCCACCAGATAAAGTATTATCCTTATCCTGAACCATTACTAATGCTGATTGTCTAAATATTGGATCAGTATATCTATTTATAAAATAAGCAATGCTTATTGTTACAAAAACGGAAAATGTAAACCAATACCAATTTGCAATTATTTTAAATATAAATTTCTTTATATCTATAGATTCATTTTGTTGGCTTTGGTTATTACCCTTATTAATATTTGATTCCATTAAAATTTAAAAATGAAATTAATAACAAGAATTGCTGTAGTTATTGAAGAAAGAATAATTGAAACATTTGAAGCATTTAATTTCCAATTTTTAGTTTTAATTGGCTCTACATAAACAACATCATTTGGAGTTAAATAGAAGTGTGGGTCTTGTAAAAGATTCTTATCCAATAAATTTACTCTAAATGTAGTAGTCCCTGTTTCGGTTGGTCTAACTACTAAAATATTTTCACGATTTCCATAATCAGATAAATCTCCTGCTTCACCCAGAGCTTCCAAAAGTGTTAATCGGTTATTATAAATGTAAAACATCCCGGGACGTCTTACTTCTCCAAGAACAGTAAATTTAAAACCACCAAACTTAACAATAACTTGTGCATCTTTAAGCATCTCATCTACCTTTTTCTGAACAGTTATCTGCATTTCTTCCAATGTTAAACCTACTGCACTTATTTCACCAAGAATAGGAATAACTACTACTCCTTTTTCACTTACTGTATATCCTCTATAATAAAGTGATGCCTCATTGTTATATGCATAACTTGAAGAAGTTTCATTATCAATATTGAACAAAGCTGTAATTTCTTTATTCAAACTTATAATTTTAATATTTAATACATCCCCAGCATGGATTTTATACTGCGACATCTGATTTGTAAATTTTGATGTACTGTCTGATGTTCCAGCTCCCTGTAAATAAAGCATCTTCTTTTGGCGTGTACAAGACAATCCAATTATGGAAAACAATAAAATTAAAACAAGAAATCTTCGATTAAATACTTTCATGTTATTGTAAATAAAGCGCGAAGTTAATAAATTTCTTACAAACTTATTTTAAAAAATTCATTTATAGTCTTAAAAACAAACTATGTTTAATATAACAATAAGAAAATAAGGTCAACTTTTAAACTATATTCTCTGCTAATTTCTCAAGAGATATTGATAATTTTTTTGCTGTTTTACAGAAATACCGCCTGTTTTTAAAAGCAACAACCCACATAATTCCATTAACAGCATTAGTTAAAAACACTTCATCTGCATTTAGAATATCATTTTCAGAAACACAAACATCGTCATAAACTGTAATTTTTTCATTTAATGCCAGCTGAATAATTATTTCACGCATTATTCCAGGCAAACATCCTTCTGACAATGAGGGAGTAATAAGATTATTGTTTGACAAAACAAATAAATTTGAAGAAGTCGCCTCAATTATTTGATTGTGCTCATTTATTAAAAGACTTTCATCAATATTTTGTGAACGGGCATATAAAGCCGCTTTAATATAAAATAATGAATTAGCAGATTTTATATTGCTAAGTTCATTTATTGGCTTTTTCCATTCTGAAAAAACTCCAATTTTTAATCCCTTAGAGTTTAAAGAATAGTTTAAAGTATCAAGAGGAGTACATTCAATATAAAAATCGGTTTTGTTTGAAATTGGCTGATAATTTCCTCCATCTTTTCGGAATATACATAATCTGATTTTAGCCCCACCAAATAATTTATTTGCATTTAATAATCGTGAAATTTGTTTCTGAAAATAAGATGCAGAATATACCTCAGGTAACTCCATTTGCAAAACTCCAGCACTTTTTCTAAGTCGTTCAATATGGTTTTGCAAAAAAGGTACAGTCGTGCCAACAGCACGCATTGTTTCAAATAAGCCATCACCATATTTAAAACCTCTGTTACTTCCCAAAAAAATGGCCTTATCTGAAGGGATAAATTCACCATTTAAGCAAACAAAAGTAACTTGTCCCATTTTAAATAATTTTATTGATAATTTTAGATAAATCTGAATTAGGCTCAATAAGTATTGGCATAATGTTAGCAGCAAGTGCTGTTTCCACATCTCTTTGCTGGTCGCCAATAAAATAAGAATGCATTCTATCTATGCTGAACCTTGCTATTGCTTTTTCTATTAATAAGGAGTTTGGCTTTCTGCACAAACACGACTCAATTTCATTATGATGCGAACAATAATATATCTCTAAAACTGAAATGTTAAATTTATTTAGTTCTTCAATCAAAAACTCATGTACTTTCTCTACATCATTTTTACTATAAATTCCTTTTGATATTCCACTTTGATTTGTAATAACAATAAACTCAAAGCCTTTAATTGACACGGCTTTCAGAAAATCAACAACTCCATTATTAATAACAAAATCTTCTACTTTATAAGTATAATAAAGCACATTGTTATTAATTACTCCATCCCTATCAAGAAAAATTACTTTTCTCACAATCCAAAATTTTGTTTTATCATATTAATAAAAATAATAAATAATTCCGGTTTTAGAGCTAAGGGAAAAATAAATCCAAATACTGCACCCCAGAAATGAGCATCGTGACCAATATTATCAACATTCTTTTTTGACATATAAGCTGAATAAGCCAAGTATAAGATTCCAAAAATAAATGCAGGAATTCCTATTGGTATAAAAAAAATATAAATTTTATTTAAAGGATCAAAAAGTATCGAAGTAAACAATATTGCCGAAACAGCACCTGAGGCTCCAACTGCATTATAACCATAATTATCTTTATGCTTAAAATAAGAAGGAACAGATGAAACTACAGACGCCATAACAAATTCCAAAATATATAAAAATGTGGCTTTCTCACCAAAATAAGCTGAAAATGCTGATTCTACATAAACTCCAAAAAAGAACAAAGTAAGCATATTAAAAATAACATGATTCCAATCTGCATGAATAAACACATGCGAAATAAACCTATACCATTGATTTGAATGTTTAACCTGATACGGATTAAACATTAACTTATAATAAACCTCACGCTTATTAAATGCAGAAATTGTTACAAGTGCAACAGTAGCAATTATTATATATGTAATCATTTTTTACTTAACAATAAACTTTAAAACTTTATTTCCCCTGTTTGTTTCAACATTAACAATATATAAACCTTGAGAAATATTATTACAATCAAATAAAATTTCATTAGTTCCCTCGGGCCACTCACCTACATATATTTCTTTAATTATTTTTCCATCAGGACTATATAATGAGATTTTAGCATCTAATTTATAACTACTTTTAATCACTAAATTGTAATCTTTGTTATTAGAATAAATATTTAAAGTAAAATTATCCGAATTAAGTTCCTGTACATTATTTGGATTGTAAATACTAAACTTCCACCAGCCAAGTGGAGCTGGCATTGGACGTACCTGAGTTTTTCCGGAAACTGCCTGAGCCCATATATAATAATAAACAGATGATCCTGAAGCCTGAACAGGAATTTCGCCAGACCATGTATTTGTTGAAGCATTTATTAAGGACATTGGAGTTGACAAAAAAGGTTGAGTTGTGTCTGTTCTGTAATAAATCAATGCAGATAATATACCTGTTTTGTGCATTATTGTGGCATTAACCTGATAATTTGACCATACATTATCTGTATTTTGTAAAGCCTGATGAGAAATAAGCAAAGGATTATATGCTCCTATCTCATGAGACGTGCAATGGATAGTCCCACTTTGAGGAATAATGCTGTTTGAGTTAATTCCAACTACCCTATAACCGGGCATAGCTTCCTTATAAATTCTTAATGCTGTAGTGTCATACTGTGTATAGTATGTAGGCACAAGAACAGTTTTATTAATAATTAGTGAATTAGTATATGTTAAATAATCGCCACCACTGCTTGGATAAGAGCTACTTGATTCAGGTGGCATAGGAATTCTTATTATTTTAAAAGCTGTTCCAAAAACAGAATTAAAGTTATTAAGGATATAATTTAAATTAGTTTCTATTTGGGGTCCATCTGAAATACCTGCAGGATACTGTCCTATTAGTAATGTCTCTTCATCCAACAATTTCATGTGCATATCAATATGGTGTATTCCATCATATGGCAAAGTTTCCATTTTGATATAATTATTTATTCCTAAAAAATCATTTACAATATTATTGATATCTGTTTCTGTTTTAGGCGTTGAATTGTATGCCGTTATTGTTGCATTTTCATCTAAAATAAGATGACTTGAAAAAGCTGTTCCAAAACCATCACTCATAAAATTCCCACCCGTAGCAACTAAATCAGTTGGAGCAGTAGTGCATTGATATATAGGCAGACCAAGTCGGGTAGCAAACAATGATGGCGAAGCATCATCAAGTGGTCTGTTTCTATTATATACCCAATCGACTAAATATAATGAGTCCACATCATTTGTGTATATATTGTTAGGGCCAAAATCTCTGATCCAAACTGAATTCATGGATGTTTTAATATATGCTGTATTTGTTGTGCTAATACTATGACTAGTCAGATAATTTTTTACAACATTTGAGTCACTGCAATAAATATAAACTTTAGCCTCTTCACGAGAATACTTTATTATTTCACTTAAAAATGCTTCATATCCTGTTTTCCATGATATTAAAACAGCCTGCATTTCCTCCCATTCGGCAGCATTACGAATTGGCGAAACCGGAGGAGAGGTTATTCCTTTTGGAACAGGTCTTATATAATTGGGCAATTCATTTAACTCTTTTAAAGTTGAATAATTAGGAAGTTGTTCTTCAACCTCCTGAGCAAATAATTGCATTGCGCAAACTATAAGCACAATAGAAAGCAAATAATATTTCATAAAGATTTTTTTACTAATATTTTTATAAAGGTAATATAGTTTTATTACAAAAGAAAAAGCCGTTCCGAATTCGGAACGGCTTTTAAAATATCAGTATTTATTTTAGAAGTGGAAAATTAAATTAATACATCCAGTTAAATTGTCTGTATCAATTGTTCTTTCTGAACCCCATGCATTATCATTTTCAGTTTCTTTAGTAATAACTGATGAACCATTCCAAGTTTCAGTTTCGGTTTTTCCTTTGCCTGTAGTTTTTAATAAAATTCCCCAGCCAAATTCGCCACCAACAGAAATTTTTGGTGCAAAGAAATATTCAACACCAACAAATCCTCTTAGTCCGATTCCAATTGTAGTTCCTTGTTTTACTTTTAATGTTCTGGTTGTTCCTGCAGCAAATGTTGATGATAAAGCTTCACCATATACATTTTTTTCATTCTCGGTACCAAAAGCACCTTTACCATAATTAAACAAAAACTCACCACCGTAAATTCCTTTTAAACGACCTTTTCCTCTGTGTTTCTCTAAACCTAATCCAATAACAACGTTTGAATAGCTTTTCTTTGCTTTATTAACTATAGTATCATTCTGATTTACACCAGCTGCATCATCTACCATAGTTTTGGTTGTTTTAGACATACTCTGAAGTCTGAAATTTACTCTATATGCAGTTTCTGCATCTGTAAAATATTTACCCCAGATTGCGTTATTTGTTTCAGCAGAATTATTTACAAAATTCCAAGCTGCTGGATCAGCAAAAGCTGCGCCACTATTAATTTTTACCATATTTCCAAAAAAATTGAAAATTGGAGAAGCGTCAATTCCAATAGCATAATCACCAGCCTCTGGTAATATTGGAACTCCTTGTTTTGATTTTAAATCCTGAGCATTTGTTACAGTTATAACTGCAAATGCAACTAAAATTGTTAATGCGAATTTTTTCATACATTTTAAGTTTTGGTTTTACGGCACAAAATTAACTATATTTTATAATATAGAACACTAATTTTTAAAAAGATAAGTAAAAATAGATTTGCGAAAACACTATATCACTGAAATTTAATAAAATATGTTAATAAAATGTTAATAACCCTGTTAATAAAATTGCATCTATCTAATAACTAATAGGGCTATGTTTTCAACATGATGTGTATGAGGAAACATATCAATCGGTTGAATTTTCACTACCTTATAATCGTTATTCATCAATTCTAAATCACGTGCTTGTGTAGCTGGATTACAACTTACATAAACAATTTTATTGGGCTTTGTTTTAAGTATTGTTTCAACAACTTCCTTACTAATTCCATTTCTTGGTGGATCAATTACTATAACATCAGGTATACCATTTTGCAGAATAAACTCTTCATTTAATATTTCTTTAGTATCACCTGAATAAAATGTAGAATTTGTTATTCCATTAAGCATGGCATTCTCACGTGCATCTAAAACAGCATCCTCAACAAATTCTACTCCTACAACTTTCTTTGCATTTTTTGCAAGATATAAACCAATAGTTCCAGTTCCGGAATATAAGTCGTAAACTATTTCATTGCCTGTTAAACCTGCATATTCTAATACTTTGTTATATAGTATTCCTGCCTGAGTAGAATTTGTTTGGAAAAAAGATTTCGGACTAATTTTAAATTTTAATCCATTTAAACTTTCAATCATGTAACTATCCCCTTTATATAAAACGGGAGTTATTCCATCCAAACTATCATTGTGCTTTGGATTAATTGCAATATAAAGTGATGTAATCTCGGGAAATTTATCTGTAATATGTGATAACAACATTTTTTGCCAGACTTCATTTTCAGCAAACAAACAAAGAATTATCATTATCTGACCATCTAATGTATTTCTTATTATCAGATTACGAACATATCCAGTATGCAATCTTAAATCGAAAAATGGAATATCATTTTCCACGCAAAAGGAATAAATCTCTTTTCTTATTAGATTTGATGGTTCTTCCTGCAAATAACATTTATCAACTTGAAGTACTTTATCATACCTTCCCGGTATATGAAATCCGGCTCCCCAATAATCAGTTGGTTTAGGTAGCTCTTCTTCACCATCATAAAGCCAACGCTTATTTGAAAAAGTAAATTCAAGTTTATTTCTGTAATTTGTTGTTTTCTTGGATGAAATAATTGGTAATATTTCTCCTATTTCTATTTTACCTATTCTTTGAAGCTGATCAATTACTTGTTTGTTTTTAAAAAACAACTGCTTATCATAAGGTAAGTTCTGCCATTTGCAACCACCACAAACCCCAAAATGTGAGCAAAAAGGATCAACTCTTAATTCAGAAAGTTTTACCATTTTAACAACCTTGCCCTCCAAATAATTTTTATTCTTTTTTATAATAAGTACATCAACAATATCACCAGGTACAACAAAGGGCACAAACAAAACTTTATTTTCGATTCTGGCAATTGCCTTACCCTCGGCTGCTACGTCAATTATTTCAACGTTTTCAATTATTTGTCGTGTAGTGTGTTTTCTTGGCATTATTTTATTTTCTTGTAAACAGATAAAAATTCATTCCAGATCATTGCTGTGGCTCCCCAAATCCTATAACCATAAATAATAAAACAAGGAGATGTATATGTTTTTTCTTTGTATTCAAATGTGAAAGAAGAATGATTATTAATGTCAAGAAAAGCTTCTATTGGTGTTTCTAAAATTTCTTCAACCTCATCTTTGCTTCCAACTAAAACTGGTTTTCCTTTCATGCTAACAATATACGGATGAACCATGATATTACTAACAGGAATATGGAGTGGACTTAGTTTTCCAACATATTCAATCTGATCTTTTTTTATACCCACTTCCTCTTCAGCTTCACGAACAGCTGTTGCATATAAGTCCTCATCTTCTTCCTCTACCATTCCTCCGGGAAAAGCCATTTGACCACTATGCGGACCATGACCAACAGTTCGTTTTATAAAAACCACCGACCACTTAGCATCGTGCAAATAAAGACAAATTAATACGCTTCCATGACGATGTGGCTCTGTTTGCTCAAATTCCTTATAAAAAACACGATTTCCAGAAGCCATTTCAAACTGAGATTGCTCTCCGGGTAATGGCTTTTGAAGTTCAGAGCGAAGCTTTTCAATAAAATCCACCAAATACTATTTATGAAATGTCTTTAAAAAATCCTCTACTTCAGGCACACCACCTTGATAAACCAAATATCCATTATATGGTTCGCGTCTTGTTGTTTCGTCATTTATTGGTGTCATCATCAATCGTCTTACCTCGGCAGGATCATCAGTCTGACCAAGTACCCAACCCAATTTAATGTAAGCAGTTTCTGGTAAGAAATTCTCAGCAGGAACAATTCCTTTTGCCATTAAATCACGACCGGTATCATAAACATACATGTGGCAGAATCCATATAAAGTCTGAACAGCCATAAAAATATGAACACCTTTTTTAGCAGCACGTTCAATTGCTGGATACAATGGTTTGTTAATATGACCCAAGCCAGTTCCTGCTATTATAATACCACGATATCCATTATCAGTTAATGAATCAATAATGTCAGGTTGCATATTAGGATAATAATAAACAATGCTTACTTTATCTTCAAAATATGGCTTAATAATTACATTACGATCTTTTCTGCGATGATTATATTCTTTTTTTATTGGCTGAACCCCATTTGCTTTGGATATTGTTGCGAGAGGAGTATCACTTAATGTTCTAAATGTTGAACGATAAGATGAATGCATTTTTCTTACCCTTGTACCACGATGCAAGAATCCATATTCGTCAGAAGTCGGACCGAACATGCAAACCATAACTTCTGCGATATCGCCATGACCCGCAGCTGTTGCAGCATGAATCAAATTTAAAGCAGCATCAGAAGATGGTCTGTCACTTGAACGCTGTGAACCTACCAAAACAATAGGCACTGGAGAATTCTGAACCATAAAAGTTAGTGCAGCAGCAGTATGACTTAAGGTATCAGTTCCATGACCAATTATAATTCCATCAATACCGTTTTCAATTTCTTTTCCTATTGCAATAGCTAATTTTTTATATTGCTCAGGACCCATATTTTCGCTGAAAACAGCAAATAATTTTTCTGTTGTTAAATTACAAACATCTGCCAATTCGGGTACTGCTCCATATAATTCTCCGGGTGAGAATGCAGGAATTACCGCACCTGTTCGATAATCCAAACGCGATGCTATTGTTCCGCCTGTACCAATAAGTTTTACAGATGGAAAACCATTAGTAAATGGAAATTCCTTTTCAGGAATTTTATAATTTGCCTTTTTATAACCGGTTTCCTTCATGTCTGTTATTGTAACTACATCAAGTCCGATGTTATAACCAGTAACAATTTTCAAAACAATGTGCAAATCATCATCATTTTCTGAACGAGGTAATACTGTTCCTGCAAATTTTCCACGTGTAGTTTCTATTTCTGCAGTACCCCAAACTCTTACATTATATTTTTTTAATAACTCAAGAGCACGCCCTTTATATCCTTGAAAAAAATCTTCACTCATATTCTGAATATTAATGATTTTTTATATAACTATTCAATACTTTCAGACTAATGTTACCAATTGCTTGTTTTCTCAATTGACCCATTACCCAATTAGCTTTTTCTGTTTCACCTTTATTTTTGCCAACTTCTTTAAATCTCTCTTTTAAAAACACAACAGGTGCACAAATATCTTCTTCCTGACGCTTTTTAAATTTCATTGTATCTAACACTCCCGAAAATTCCATTTTTGGGTGCTGATAAATCATTGGTAACATTTCTTTAGCAAAAAGAAAATTAATTTTTTCGTTATACAGGAATTTAAAAAGACCATAAATAATTTCATAATTAAACTCTGACACAGGTTTAATTCTTCCTTGAATATTTTTTAAGAAATGCCCAAAAAATGTTCCTACAAAAACTGGCTCAGCTTTAAATTCATTAATTATTCTTTCGATAATAGGAACTAAATTATTTCTGAAAATATAATGATAACAATCTTCAGGAACTCCCCATTTTTTTAATTGATTATATCTGTCAATTACCTCAACAGGTAATTGTTTTTGCAAACTATCAATATAATCACTTTCCAATGGAATCGGAGCAGAATCAGTATCTGGATACATTCTATCGGCACCTGGAAGTACTCGTTCGAAAATTGTTGTGCCATCACTAATTGACTTTCGTGTTTCGTTAGGTATTCCTTTAAATGCCATTTTACAACGCTCTTCAATTGTTTCCAACGCAGTTTTCATATCTGCGGCTGGTCCCCAGATTATTAAAATTGCATCATTTTCATTGCAACTTAAAAGTTGACCTATTTTATTAAAATCGGCAATACTTACCTCCGGATCAAATTGCTCACTATGTGCCATATTTGGATGCTCAAGACAAGCAATAACTTTTAAACGCTCTGAAATTTCATTAGCAAAACATCTTCCGGGTTGAGTAAAATGTGACAATGCTGAATTAAACCCGGGTAAACCAATTGCCATTATTTTATGCTCTGCTTGCCATGCTGCTCTTAAAGCAGGATAAGGAAAATTAAAATCTTTAAAATTTATCTCATGTGACTTAATTTTCCAATCATCGATATTTGAAATTGATTTTAATAATTTATCTCTTAATTGCAGTAAAGACCATTGTCTGAAACATTCATTATGTGTTAATTCAGGAATCCATTTATTATGAGCAACTCCCTTAATTTCTACTCTTGAACCACCTTTACAACTAACGTTTACATCTTCGCGACCAGCACCAATTCCAACCCTAACTTTTCCTGTGCTTCTGTTTAAAAAGCGGATATAATTTGCAGCTTCCATTACCTCATCAGGATTAACCATATCAGGATAAGTCACAGTTTCAATCAATGGCATTCCAAGTCTATCAGTCATGTAAATTCTACGATGACCAATATCTGATACTTCTCTGCAGGAATCCTCTTCAATACTTAATTGAATTAATCTTACTTTTTTGTTTTTTAATGGAATCTCTCCTTCAACCCCAAGAATTGCAGTACGTTGAAATCCGGTTGGAATACTGCCATCAAGATATTGTTTACGTGTAATATGGACTTCGCCAACAATATTTAATTTACTTAATAAAGAAATTTCGAGTGCAATTCCCAAAGCTTCTCTGTCAATTTTAAAAGGTGGAGTATCATCAATTTCGTAAGTACAAGCTGTTTCGTGTTTTAAGCGATAAACAATTTCTTTACGTGTTTTAAATTCCATTAATGCAGTACCATCATATTCGCCTAACTCACTTAATGTTGGACGCATATGTCTGATAATTTCAGCATGATAATCATCCGGTTTTTGAAATTTACCAGCCGGGCAATTACAAAATAATTTTTCTTTAGTTTTTAATTGCTGATGAACTTCAAGTCCTGACATAAAACCGATTCTGTCGTAATCTGCCTGAGTTGCATCTTTTCTTTTAACGTAACCAATGGCTTTTTTGGTTTCTTCGTAATTTTTTCGGGGATCAAATATTTTGCTCATTCTGAACTTTGTTTTTCTGTTATTTAGCCAATATTTAATTAAAAATAATTATAGCAGTTTAAAAGTATAATTCCGTGTAAAATTAATTTTCGTAAAGAGATTTCCCAAATAAACCGAAACAATTTATTTGTGCACTGTTTTACTGATTGTTGTACTTCTCAGCAATCTGGTCTAGAATTTCAATATTTTCCTGATAAGAACTTGAAGTCAACAGTTTAAGTCGATAATCCTTACTATCGGGTAAAGATTTTAAATATTGAACATAATGACGACGCATTGTCATAATTCCTCCAAACTCACCTTTATCTTTTGCTGATTGTGCTAAATGGTTTTTTGCAATTTCTATCTTTTCAACAATTTTTGGTTCAGGAAGAATTTCACCGGTATCTAAAAATGACGGATATGATTAAAAATCCATGGTTTACCAATAGCAGCACGACCAATCATAATTCCGTCAACATTGTAATTAGTAAACATTTCAAGGGCTTTTTCTGGACTATCAATATCACCGTTTCCAATAATTGGAATTTTTATACGCGGATTATTTTTTACTTTTCCAATTAAAGTCCAGTCGGCTTTACCTAAATACATTTGTGCCCGTGTTCGCCCATGAATAGTTAAAGCAGAAATTCCAACATCTTGCAATCGTTCAGCTATATCTTCTATATTTTTTGAATTTTCATCCCATCCTAAACGGGTTTTTACTGTTACTGGAATTTTAACTGCTTTTATAACTTTTTCTGTAATCTCGACCATTAAAGGTACATTACGCATCATACCACTACCCGCTCCACGATTAGCAATTTTTTTTACGGGACAACCAAAATTAATATCAACAAATTCCGGTTTTGCAGATTCAACAAGTAAAGCTGCCTCGACCATACTTTCGGGCACATGACCATATATCTGAATTCCTATTGGTCTCTCATAATCTGCAATATTTAATTTTTGCAGACTTTTTCTTCCATTGCGAATCAGTCCATCCGACGAAACAAATTCGGTAAACATTACATCAACACCTCCAAGATTTTTGCAGATATAACGGAATGTAGAATCGGTTACATCTTCCATTGGTGCCTGAAAAATCGGCTTCTCTCGTAAATTTATTCCGCAAAAATTCATGCGGCAAAAGTAATCAATTTGATAATTGAACAAATTATTTAATAATTTCATTATGTTTGTTAACCTATACAAGTACATAAATAAAACAATATGGCGTTTAAAAAATTATTGGTTTTTGCAATATTTATGCATTTTGTTTTAACAAGTTATTGCCAAAACCTTATAAATAACGGTGATTTTGAAGTCCCTGGTTGCGATACTGTGACTTGCATGACACTAATTAATAGGGCTAAATGGTATAACACATCTGAATTGCACGGAGCACTATACTTTACTACGAATAATTTTAATGCAACACTTTCAGCAAAAAAAAATGTTTATGGAAGTCAGTTACCTCATAAAGGAAATAATTATTTAGGTTTATACAATAATTCTCATTTATACACTTCTCTGATAAAATCACTAAAGAAAGACAGTTTATATTGTTTTACAATGTATGTTAGCATGGCAGAAAAAAGTGCATCAAAAGGTGAATTTGGTGTTTATTTTGCGAAAACGATTGAAAAAGGTACAGAAAATGAGATTACGCCAATTGCATATTGTAAACCAAATTTTGATGTAATACTTCAGGCAACTGATACCTCAGATTGGGTTCGAGTATGTGGAACATATAAATCAAAAGGAGGTGAAAAATATCTTGTGATAGGAAACTTTAAATCGATTTATAAAAACAATTCTAAGACATTTATTTTCGTCGATGATATTTCACTTGAACAAGTGCCAAAGGACAATTTTATATGCTGCCTTGAAGAATTACATATTAAAACTGGTGACACCATCACTTTAAAGCAATTGCTTTTTAAATCTTCTAGCGTCGTCATTGAAAACTCATCATATCTTGAACTTAATAGGCTAGTTGAATATTTGAAAAAGTTTCAAGAATTAAAAATTCAAATTAACGGGCATACTGATAATGTTGGTAAAACAGAAAGTAATATTGAACTTTCTAAAAACAGAGCAAAATCTGTATATGAATATTTAATAAACAAAGGTATAAAAGCAGAGCGAATGCAGTATGATGGTTTTGGCAGCTCTAAACCAATTGTGCCAAATATCACTGAGGAAAACAAAGCAAAAAACCGAAGAGTGGAAATTGTTTTCGCAAAATAATTTGCACAGTGTTGTAATTGCTTAAATTATTTCATTGAAATAAAAACAGTCAGGTCGAAAGACCTGACTGCATACTAGAATGATGTCAGGTCTTTCGACCTGACATTAAATCTATGATCTTATTTTATCCAATAATCTGTTTAATGTTACAACTTCATCTTCAGTTAATTTCTTAAGTAGCTTATCAACTTCCATTTCTATACAATCCATTCTGCTTAATAACTTCAAGCCTTCATCTGTAATTCGCACATCTTTTTGTCGCCGGTCTTCTTTATTTTCGGATCGTTCAACAAGTTTTCTTTCGTAAAGCTTATCAATAATACGACTTACATCTGAACTTTTATCCAGCATTCTTTCCTTTAAAAAACCAATGGTTGAGGGACCTTCATTAAATCCACGCAAAACACGTAAAATATTATACTGTTGCTCGGTTACATCATGCCTTTTAAGAAACTGAAGAAATTTATAACTTAAATGGTTTGTTGTATAAGTTAAATTAATCATTCCTTTATGATATTCATTCCGGAATCTTCCTTTTATTTCATCTTCAATTTTCATAATGGCAATATTAAAAAATTAGCCACTGATTCACAAATTGAATTTTTCAATCAATGAATCAGTGAAATTTATTATTTAGCTTTTGCTAACTCAACTCTACAAGTAAAAGTAACATCTTCACCAACCATTAAACCACCAGATTCTGTTAACGAACTCCAGTTTAAACCATAATCCTTACGATTTAATTTACCCGAAATTTTAAAACCAGCTTTTGTGTTTTTGTATCCATCAACAGCTGTTCCACCATAAATTACATCTAAAGTTATCGATTTTGTTACACCATGCATTGTAAAATCACCGGTAAGTTTGTAATTTTTTGCATCAACTTTTTTAAATGAAGTGCTTTTAAATGTTGCTAACGGGAATTTATCAGTTTCAAAAAAATCTGCACTCTTCAAGTGTTTATCACGCATCTCATTATCGGTATTTATACTTGTAGCATCAATTACAAAATTGATTTTAGCATCTGAAAAATCAGGTTTATCGCTAAAAACATTTCCCTCAAATTTTGTAAACTGTCCGGTAACTTCAGAAATTACCATATGCTCAAGACTAAAATTAACCGATGAATGAGCACCGTCAAATTCCCATTTTGTTGATTGTGCATTTACTGCAAATGCTATAAACATTGCTACAAAGAATAAATTTATTGTTTTCATTGTTTTAAATTTTTAATTATGGCACAAATATACGTCATAACTTTATACGTTACAACATATATTATTTTTATTTTTCTGATTTTAACATTTTTTATTAATAATACTACTTGTGAACATTGTTAGCAATAATTTATATTTTTCTTACTATTTTTGAGAAAAATATACGAATGAATTTCTGGAAGCTTCCATGGTCATATAAACAGAGTTTTATTGTTTCCATTATTATGTTTCTAATTGGAGTATTAATAGAAACAATAAATAAAGGAAATGGTATAAGCCCCCCTCCTTTTCCAATAAATTTATTTCTTGGCGGATTAATACTTTTAATAATTCTATTATTATATGTTTCTAAAGACAACAGTTTTGTTAAATGGCTCTCATCTGTTCCTGCAGCAATTTCTGCAATATCGACTTACACTGGAATTATTTTAATAATGGGATTTATTCCTCAAATAAATAATCAAAATAAATTTTTAGAAATCGTAGGATTCTCACACATTGCTTCAAGCTGGGAATTTCTTCTATGCTCTTTACAATTAATAATTATATTAGGTTTAGTTACAATAAAAAGATTATCTCCTTTTACTTTTAAAAATTTTTCATTCTTTTTAAATCATGCAGGTTTATGGATTATTTTAGTTAGTGGTTCGCTTGGAGTTAGCGACATGCAAAGAGTTTATATTCCTGCTTATTACAACATAAAAACAAATACCGGGAACAACACTAAAACAGATGAAACAATCAAACTACCTTTTACTATTGAACTTATTAAATTTAAAATTGAAGATTATAACCCTGAAATTGTTTTAATAAACAATAAAACAAAAGAGACTATAACAGAGAGCAGCATAACAAAGAATATAAAAAAAGGCACATTAATCAATATTTCCAACTATAAAATTAAAGTAGACACATTTTATAATTCTGCATTTCATAATCAAAATTCATATACGCCAATGGATATTGAGGGTTCTTCGCCTGCAGCATTTATTACAGTTTATAACAATAAAACTAATGATTCAATCTCAGGATGGATATCAAGCCAGAATCTACAATTTCCTGCAAAAAATTTAAAATTAAATGATAGCATTTCGGCTTATTTTACAATACCTCAACCAAAGAGATTTAGCTCAATTCTAAAAATAACAAATGAAAATAATATCGAAAAAACAATACTTATTGAAGTAAATAAGCCTTTTAAAATAGGTCAATGGGAATTATATCAAACAAGCTATGAATTGGAAAAAGGCAGATGGTCAACTTATTCTGGAATTGAGGCAGTAAAAGATAATTGGTTATATGCTGTTTATACTGGAATTTTTATGATAATAGCAGGAGCAGTTTTATTATTCTGGCAGGTAAAACGAAAATAACATTATACATGGAATTAATATTAAACTTCAAATATATTGCATTACCTGTAATAATAATATGGATAATTGGTGTTATACTTTCATTATTTTCAGATAAAAAATTAATTGTTAATATTGGGAATGCATTTGTTTTACTGGGAATTTTTTCACTAAGTATTTTTATCAGTATTCTTTGGATTAAGCTTGAAAGAGCACCAATGCGCACTTTAGGTGAAACAAGATTATGGTATTCATTATTTCTTTCGATAATAGGAACTATTATGTACTATAAATGGAAAGTTAAATGGAGTATTACTTTTAGCATATTGTTATCGATTTTGTTTTTAGCGGTAAATTTAATACATCCCGAAAATTTTCAAAAAACACTAATGCCTGCATTACAAAGCTATTGGTTTGTTCCGCATGTAATAGTTTATATTTTTGCTTATGCAATTTTAGGTGCAGCAACTTTGCTTGCAATAAAAGGGCTTATATTGGCTTATAAAAAAAGATTTGACAATATAATTATTACTTATGCTGACAATTTAGTTTACATAGGTTTTTCATTTCTTACTTTCGGTTTGTTATTCGGGGCTTTATGGGCAAAAGAGGCATGGGGAAGTTACTGGACATGGGACCCAAAAGAGACATGGTCTTTTATTACATGGCTGCTATATTTATTATACATTCACTACAGATATTTTAATCGTAAAGCAGAAAAAACTCCCCTTTGGTTATTATCACTTGCATTTCTTTTTTTAATGATTTGCTGGTTCGGAATTAATTATCTTCCTACCGCTGCCAATAGTGTTCACACATATTCCCAAGGTTAAAAATGTATAATTTTTCAACATATCTACTTTTCTATATTTAATGTTTATTAACATCTGCATATAGTTATGTGTTTTAAAACATGTTTTATATTTATGGTCTGATTTTAATAGGACAGATACAAGAAGTTTTTATATTTTTGTCTAAAATTTCATAAAATGCATACAGTATTAGTAGGAATTAATTACAAAACCACACAAGTTGATGACAGAGAAAAATTATATTTCTCATCAGAAAAACTCGACATTGCTCTTCCAGTATTACTTACTTATCCTGACATTAACGAATGCGTAATTTTATCAACTTGCAATCGCATAGAAATATATGCTGTTGCAAACAATACTGATATAGCATTTAAAAGTATTATAAAATTCTTAAGTGACTTCCATAAAATTCCTCAGGAAAACTTCCTACCTCATATTTACAAAAAAAATTGTGGAGAAGCTGTAAAACACCTTTTTGAAGTAGCGTCAAGCATAAACTCCATGATATTAGGAGAATATGAAATTCTTGGTCAGGTTAAAAATGCATATGAAAAAGCACAGAGTTTAAATTGTACTAAAGAGTTTATCAATAGGCTTTTTCAAATGGCAACAGTTGTTGGTAAAAGAGTCAGAACCGAAACAGGGATAGGTAAAGGTGCTATTTCTGTTGGATCTGTAGCAGTAAATCTTATTAAAGAAACATATCCAAACGATAAAAAGCTAAATGTAATGCTTGTTGGTGCAGGTGAAGTTTCAACTTTAGTGGCTACAAATCTTACAAATAAGATTGATTGTAATATTACAGTAACAAACAGATCAAATAATAAAGCCGATGAATTTGCTCAAAAATTTAATGCACATTTTGTAAACTACGATGTTAAAGATGAACATTATGCAAAACAGGATGTGATTATTTTTTCAACAGGTTCACAGGAATATATTATCAAAAATGAAGATCTTGAAAAACTAAATGTTTCTAATGGCAAAAAAGTAGTTTTAATTGACCTTTCAGTTCCAAGAAATATTGATCCTGCTTTAGGTAAAAATGAAAATGTTTTCTTAAAAACAGTAGATGATCTGGAAAAGATTATTGATACCAGCCGCGAAGAAAGATTGAGAGAAATTATTAAAGCAGAAGTTATAATTAAAGAGGTTGAAGGAAAATTCTTCGAATGGTATAATATGCAATCAATTGTTCCTGTAATGAGAGGAATAAAAGGAGAATTTAATTCTATTAAAGACAGATTGGTTGAAACATATAGTTCTCAACTATCTGGATTAACTGAATCACAAAAGGAAATCATAAAAAATATGATGGATAGTTATTCAGATACTTTAATTAAAACAATCATGTTAAACCTTAAAGAAGTTACCGACCCTACTCATCTTCATCATCTTGGCGACGCTTTAAAGAAAACTTTTAACGTAAATATAAATCAACATTTAAACCACCCTGCTAATCCACACGGCACACCTAATCCGCACGGAGAACAACATCCACATAATCCTCATAGTCCACAACACCCACACGGCTCAGAAAAACCTCAAAATCCTCACGTACCTAATCCACATCTTCATCATCATCATGCATAATACTTTTATTGTAGCTACAAGAGGAAGCTTGCTTGCTCGAACACAAACAGAGCAAACTGTTGAAGCAATTCAAAAACAAAATCCTGATAGCAAATTTGAAATCACTCAGTTTTCTACTATGGGTGATAAAGTTACCGATAAACCATTAGTAAGCTTTGGTGGAACTGGTGTTTTTGTAAAAGAACTTGAAAATGCTCTTTTAGAAAACAAAGCCGATTTGGCAATTCATAGTTTAAAAGATGTTCCAAGCAATATTCCTAACGGATTAGAATTAGTTTGTTTTCCCAAACGCGAACTTACAAATGATCTTTTTCTGACAAATAACAATGTGTCAATATTTGACATGCCACAAGGTTTTAAATGCGGAACAGGTAGCCCAAGAAGAATTATTCAGTTAATGAAACTTCGTCCAGATGCCAAGTTTTCTGACCTCCGTGGGAACATCGATACAAGACTTCGCAAATTAGAAGAAAATCAATATGACGCTATAATATTAGCAGCTGCAGGAATGAACAGATTAGGAAAAACATTTCCAAAATCAGCAATTCTTTCTGTTGAAGATTTATTACCGGCTGTTGGTCAGGGTGCTATTGCAATTGAATGTCGTGCCGATGATAAAAGAACTATTGACGCTGTCAGAAAAATTAATGATGAAGCAACAGAAATTGCTGTAAAAACTGAAAGAGTATTTATGGCAGTTATTGAAGGTGGATGTAAATTCCCCCTTGCAGCTTATGCAACTGTTTCCGGAAATAAAGTTATTCTTGATGTTTTAGCAGGGCAACTTACTACCGGAAAATATTTAAGAAAAGTTGAAGAGACTACCATTGACAAAGCATCAGAAATGGCTAAACGCATGGCAGACACTCTTCTTGAAGATTGCCAAAAGCAAAATATTAACTTATTTGATCTGAATGTGTGATCTTCATAACAAAATACTAATATCTACACAGCCAACTGAAAGTTTTCCCGAATTTGAAAAAGCGCTGAACAATTCAGGTGCAATTATTTTAAATTTTCCAATGATTTCTGTTACAGAAGCAGAGATTACCGAGCAAGAAAAAAACACTATTCTAAATATTTATAAATTTAACTGGCTAATTTTTACAAGTAAAAACGGTGTTCAGTTTTTTCTGAAAAAACACTTCGACCTTACCGGGAAAAAAGAACTTCCTAAAAATTTAAAAACCGCAGTTATTGGAAAAAAAACTGCAAACGAATTTATCAAAAATGGAATTAAGCCTAGTTATATAAGTGAAAGTAATCTTGCAGAAATTTTTTCGACTGAATTAAAAGAAAATATTATTGAAAAAAATTCTAACGTACTTTTATTACTTGGAAATTTAGCGGGAGATTTAATTGAAGAAACTCTTAAAAACTATGCTATTACAACAAGAATAGATTGCTACGAAAATTCTAACCCAAAAACTGTAGATCTGGAAATTATAAAAAAGATTAAATATGATGAATATGATCTGATTATTTTCACAAGTTCGTCATGTTTTTCTAATTTTGCAGAAACACTAAAAAATCACGGTATTAAAATCAAAAATTTAAGAGTTGTAAGCATAGGGAAATCAACAACTAACACAATGAACGAATATGGTGTAAAACCAGTGATTACAGCAAAACAGTCAAATATTGAAGGAATTGTTCAAGAAATAAAAACATATTATAAACCAAAATCTTAATATTATGAATTATAAAGCTTCTTTTCCACAAACAAGATTACGCAGACTTCGTTATAATGGTGTTGTTCGTAACATGGTTAATGAGACTTCAGTTTCTGTTGATAATTTAATTATGCCTTTGTTTGTTTGTCCAGGTACTAACGTAAATAATCCAATTAAATCAATGCCTGGCAACTCTCAATTATCAGTTGACAATATTGTTAAAGAGTGTAAAGAAATCTATTCTTTAGGAGTAAAATCAGTATTATTATTCGGAATTCCAGAACATAAAGACGAGGATGGCAGTGTTGCTTGTGAACATAATGGAATAGTTCAACAAGCAATTCGTGCAATAAAAAAAGAACTTCCAGAAATGTACATTGTAGCTGATGTATGCAATTGCGAATATACAACTCACGGACATTGTGGTCCAATTGTAGATGGTGATGTTGACAACGACTTAACACTTGTTATTCTTGCGAAACAATCAGTTTCTTTAGCACAGGCTGGTGCAGATATGATTGCTCCTAGCGATATGATGGACGGTAGAATTGGAGCTATAAGAAAAGCTCTTGACGAAAACGGATTTTTGAAAATTCCAATTATGTCATATGCCGCAAAATATGCTTCTGGTTTTTATGGTCCATTTAGAGATGCAGCTGAAAGTGCTCCAAAATTTGGAAATCGTGCTTCATACCAAATGAATCCTGCAAACAGCGACGAAGCAATGAGAGAAATAGCTCTTGATATACAAGAAGGCGCAGATATCGTAATGGTTAAACCTGCTATGAGTTATTTAGATATTATTTATCGCACAAAACAGGAGTTCCGTATGCCAGTTGCTGCTTATAATGTAAGTGGCGAATTTTCTATGGTAAAAGCTGCTGCTGCAAACGATTGGATCGACGAAACACGAGTAATGATGGAAATTATAACATCAATCAAAAGAGCAGGTGCAGATATTATAATTACATATTTTGCAAAGGATATTGCTAAATACCTAAGAGATAAAAAATAAAAAAGTTCATA
This sequence comes from Bacteroidia bacterium, assembly GCA_016218155.1. NCBI lineage: Bacteria > Pseudomonadati > Bacteroidota > Bacteroidia > Bacteroidia bacterium. The sequence continues at coordinate 71,880 of JACREQ010000032.1, read as the reverse complement.
AAGTGCCTTAAATACTTAAAGTGCCTAAAGTACTTTAAGTACTCTAAACTTTAAGTATTTTAAGTACTTTTTAAATAAAGAAATAATGATAACAGATAAAAGTAAAAAAGAATTTCAACGCGCATGTGAAAGTATTCCAGGAGGCGTTAATTCACCAGTTAGAGCATTTAAGAGTGTTAAAGGAACTCCTTTATTTATAAAACAAGCAAAAGGTTCAAGAGTTGAAGATATTGACGGCAATTCTTTTATTGATTTTGTTGGCTCATGGGGACCAATGATTTTAGGACATTGTCCTGATATGATTTTAAATGCATTAATTGATGCAGCAAAACGCGGAACCAGTTATGGTGCTCCAACAATTGTGGAATCAGAGATGGCTGAATTAATCTGTAAAATGGTTCCTTCCTGCGAAAAGGTAAGAATGGTAAACTCAGGAACAGAAGCCACCATGAGCGCAATTCGTCTTGCACGTGGTTATACAAAACGCGAAAAAATTGTAAAATTTGCAGGATGTTATCATGGTCATGGTGATAGCTTTTTAATTAAAGCAGGTTCAGGTGCAATTACTTTGGGACTTCCTGATAGTCCTGGTGTAACACAATCTATTGCAAAAGATACTTTAACTGCAGATTATAACAACTTAGAATCAGTTGAGCGTTTGTTTGCTGAACATAAAGATGCAATAGCTGCAATTATTGTTGAAGCAGTTGCAGGAAATATGGGTGTAGTAAAACCTGCACCAGGTTTTCTTCAGGGACTTCGTGAAATTGCAACAAAATACGGAGCATTATTAATTTTTGATGAAGTAATTACTGGTTTCCGTCTTGCAAAAGGTGGTGCTCAGGAATATTATAATGTAAAACCTGATTTAACAACATTAGGCAAAATAATTGGCGGTGGCTTACCAGTTGGTGCATATGGTGGAAGAAAAGACATTATGGATATGCTTGCTCCTCTTGGACCAGTTTATCAGGCAGGAACACTTTCTGGAAATCCATTAGCAATGTCAGCAGGTTTGGTAACATTAAACTATTTAAATTCAACTCCTGACTTCTATCAAAAGCTAGAACAAAAAGCAGCTAAAGTTGAAGCAGGTTTTATCGAAAATCTTAAAAAAGCAGGAGTAAAAGGAGTTGTAAACCGCGTTGGTTCTATGATGACTTTATTCTTCAATGATAAACATGATACATTAACTTCTTTTGATGAAGTGATGACAAGCGATAAAGATAAATATGCTAAATTCTTTTATTTATCACTTGAATCAGGAATTTACCTTGCACCTTCTCAATTTGAAAGTATGTTTATTTCTGAAGCACATACTGAAGAAGATTTAAACACACTTTTAGCAGCTAACCTTAAAGCTTTGCAACAGTTGTAACAAAAGAAAGAAACATATAACAATTAACAGTGAACATTTTTCATTAATCATTTAACATTAAACAATCATTTAAATGTCAATATTTTTAGATACAGTAAAAGGAAAAAAATGTGAACGTCCACCGGTTTGGTTTATGCGTCAGGCTGGAAGAGTTTTGCCATCATATCTTAAACTTCGCGAAACTTATACTTTCAGCGAATTAATGCTTGAACCGGAATTAGCTGCAAAAGTCACATTACTTCCTGTTGATGATTTAGGTGTTGATGCTGCAATTCTATTCTCAGATATTCTTGTTGTTCCTCAGGCTATGGGATTAAAAGTAGAATTTTCCGACAAAGGCCCACGTTTTGAAAAACCATTAAAAGAAGTTTCAAATCCTTTGGAACACTTGCATCCTGATGCTTCGTTCTTTGAATATATTTACAAAGCAATTAAAATAATTAATGAAAGTAAACCTAAAGAAGTTCCATTAATTGGTTTCTGTGGTGCACCATTAACTGTTTTATCTTATATGATTCAGGGTTTAAGTTCTAATCATGAATTTCCTGATGCAACAAAATTCATTTTTGAGCAACCTGAATTAACTGCAAAACTTGTTGATATGATAGTAGAAATATCTCAGGTATATGCACAAAAACAAATTGAAAGTGGAGTTGAAGCATTTCAGCTTTTCGAGACCCATGCAGGATTAATTCCTTATCCTATTTATAAAAAACTTTTCCTTCCAGCTGTTGAAAAAATCGGAAAAACAGTGAGAGCAACAGGAACACCATTCTTCTTTTTCCCAAAAGGGATTGGCAACGGAATAGTTGATATGAATTACAATATTGCAGACGTTGTTAGCATCGACTGGCAAGCTGATATTGCACAAGTTCGCAAACAAGTTGGATCAGAAGTTGGATTACAAGGAAATTTAGATCCTCGCTTACTTTTAACTTCACCGGCAGTTTTAAAGAAAGAACTTGAAACTTATATTGATTTTGGAAGCAAAGAAACAAAATGGATATTTAATTTAGGTCACGGAGTACTTCCAAACACTCCTTTTGAAAATGCAAAATATGCTATAGACTGGATAAAATCCGCAAACTGGAAAAGATAATATTACAATGGAAAACAAAAAGCAAGTATTATTAAAATATAATCGCCCGGGACCAAGATACACAAGTTATCCGCCAGCTAATTTTTTTCACAATAAATATAACAATAATCACTTATTAGCTCACGTTGAAGAATCTAACACTGTAGGACCCGAAAATATTTCGATTTATATTCATATTCCATTTTGCTCACAACGTTGCCATTTTTGCGGTTGTAACACTACACTTTTTGAAAGTGAGAAAGTTGTTATAAGATATATTGATTGCTTAATAAAAGAAATACACTCAATAGCAAATCACATTAACACAAAAGACAGACAAGTTACACAGATTCATTGGGGCGGCGGAACTCCAAACTCTATCAGGCACGAACACATTAACAGAGTAATGAATGAGATTCGCAGTCTATTTAAAATTAGTAATACTGCCGAAATTGCAATTGAATGCAATCCTGCTTATCTTGATTATAATGAAATCCATTTTTTAAGAGATTCCGGATTTAACCGAATCAGCATAGGAATTCAGGATTTTAACCCAAAAATTCTGGATTGTGTTAACAGACTACACTCAAAACTTCCACATAACGAATTAATAAAAATTATACGTGAAGCAGGATTCACAGGAGTTAACTACGACTTTATATATGGTCTACCAGGACAAACTGTAGAAAGTTTTAACAATACAATAAAACAAGCAATAGAACTATCACCTGACCGTCTAGTAACATTTTCATATGCTCATGTTCCATGGGTAATGGATGAACAAAAAAATCTTGAAAAATTAGGTTTACCAACTCCTGAAGAAAAACTTTCTATGTTTCTTTCCTCAATGGATATTGTTGCAAATAGTGGCTACGAACAAATAGGATTAGACCATTATGCAAAACCAACCGATGATCTTTCAAAAGCATTGCGTGAGAAACAACTACATAGAAATTTTCAGGGATACTGCACAAAGGAGACAACAGGACAGGTTTATGGTTTTGGTTGTTCTTCAATAACCCAGCTATGGGGCGGTTTTAGCCAGAATGAAAAATCTTTGACTAAATACATGCAAAGAATCGAAGCAGAAGGATTAGCTGTTGAAAGAGGTTATTCATTAAGTTTTAATGAACAAATCTGTAAAGAAGTAATTGATGAAACAATGTGCAATGGTGTTGTTGATTTCACTGAAATTGGCGAACGTTTTTTTATTACTGGAGATGAAGTAAAATCGATTATTGGTTATAACGAAGAAAAACTTCTGGAATTTGTTAATGATAGATTATTAACTATTACAGACAAAGGAATAAATGTTAGCAAAACCGGAATGTTAATTGTCAGAAATATTGCTATGGCTTTTGATCCTCAGTTAAACACTGAAGGCGACAAATATTCAAAAACAATATGACCGGTGTTTTGCTTATCAACATGGGTGGACCAGAAAGTCCTTTGGAGGTAAAAAAGTTTTTACGACTCATGTTTCTTGATAAGCACATAATTCCAGCACCATACATTATCAGAAATCTTTTATCTTTTTACATTAGTAGTACGCGTTATAAAAAATCGTGGAGCAGGTACCAAATAATTGGAGGCACTCCTATTAAAAAAGATACTGATAAATTAGTTATAATAACACAGAACACATTAGGAACATCATTTAAAGTAAAAGCTGCATATTCCTATTCTGAACCATTTATTTCAACAGCTATTTCGGAATTTAATAATGAAAACATTAAAAACATTATTGCAATTCCATTATACCCACAAGCAAGTATTACAACAACTGAAAGTGTAGCTTTTGATATTGAGAAAATTAAAAACAATTTTCCGCAAATAAAAATTAAAGTTGCCAAAGAATTTTTTACTAATAAATATTTTATAGAATTCTGGAACAACATTATTTCATTTCATAACAAAGAGAATAATTTAACAAATCCACTACTTCTTTTTAGTGCACATTCAATTCCGGTTTCTTTTATAAAAAAAGGAGACACTTATCAAAAAGGTATAGAGGAATCAGCAAAATTAATTGCAAACTCTTTGGGATTAGAATACAAAGTCTCGTATCAATCAGGCATGAATCCGAAAACGTGGTTAGGTCCAGATACTATAACAACGATTAAAGAATTAGCATTAAAAGATAAAAATGAAATTGTAATTATTCCTATAAGTTTTGTTAGTGAAAATCTTGAAACTCTTTATGATCTGGATAATCAGATTATACCAACAATAAAGAATGAAATAAAAATTAACATATCAAGAGTAAAAATCCCAGCAATACATACATCATTTACAGAGATGATTAAAAATATAGTTTATGAGCTCAAATATTGAAAAAGACATAGTAATTATAGGTGCCGGGTTAACAGGACTAACTTCTGCATATTATTTAAACAAAGAGAAAGCAGATTTTATAGTAATAGAAAAAAAAGATAAAGTTGGTGGAGTTATTCAAACTGAAAAACATAATGGATATATTGTAGAAACCGGTCCAAACACTGGTGTAGTTGGACAACCTGAGGTTGCAGAATTATTTGAAGATCTAGGAAAAAAATGTGAGATTGATATTCCTGGAAAAAACGTAAATAAAAGATTTATTCTTAAAAACAGTAAATGGGAACCACTGCCATCTGGTATCTGGAAAGGTATTACCACCCCCCTTTTTACTACAGGAGATAAATTCAGAATTCTTGGAGAACCGTTTCGCTCACGTGGTAAGGACCCAAACGAAAGCCTTGCACAGATGGTACTTCGCAGAATGGGAAAAAGTTTTTTAGATTACGCTATTGATCCTTTTATTCTGGGTGTTTATTCTGGTGATCCTAAAATTCTTATTACCCGCCATGCCATGCCAAAACTATACAAGTTAGAACAGGAATATGGCAGTTTTATTGGTGGTTCAATAAAAAAAGGATTTAAAAAGAAAACCGAAAGAGAAATGAAAGCCACTAAAAAAGTGTTTTCTGTAAAAGGTGGTCTATCAGTATTAATAAATACACTTTATGAAGAAGCAGGTACAGATAAGTTTATTTTAGGTTCATCTGATTTACAAATAAATTATACCGACGGAAAATATATTACAACTTTAAAAAACTCGGAAGGAAAAGAAATTACAATTAAATCAAATAAGTTAATTACAACTACAGGAGCATTTGAATTAGATAACTACTTGACATTTTTAGATAAGGTAACTCTTGCTCCAATTACGACATTACAATATGCAAATGTTGTTGAAGTAGTTTTAGGTTTCGAAAATTGGGACGGCTTTAATCCCGAAGGTTTTGGCGGTCTTATTCCTTTTGTTGAAAACCGTGATGTGCTTGGTGTACTTTTTATGTCTACACTTTTCATGAACAGAACTCCTGAGAATGGAACATTATTCACAATGTTTATTGGAGGAATGCGTAAAAACTATCTTTTCGAAAAATCAGAAACAGAAATAAAAACCATAATTGAAAAAGAGTTTATGCAATTAATGAAGCCTTCAAAATTTAACCCTTCATTATTTAAATTATACTGGCATAAAGGTGCAATTCCACAATACGGAATTGAATCAGAAGAGCGTTTTAATCAGATTAAAACACTTGAAAATAAATATCCGGGATTAATTTTTGGCGGAAATCTTAAAGATGGTATTGGCATGGCTGATAGAATTAAACAGGGTAAAGAACTTGCAAAAAGGGCAACAAATAAAGAATAACAACAATTTTCATCTCTATTACCTTACTGATTTCATAAAAAATCAAATTCATATTTGCTTAAATAACGAAAATATTTTTGGCTTTTAACGTATTTTTCACATTTTATATCGTTTTAACTACGATTTATATTCATCCTATTATTTTTTTTTATAAATTTGGCAATATATGATTTATCAATAAAATGAATTCGAGAAAAAGATCTTTAGCCAATCTTCCGGAAGTATTTCAGTATATGACTGATAAAGAATTTGATCTTCTTGAAAAAACTAAATACGAAGTAAGTTATAAAGCCGGAGAAGTAATTTTCAAAAGAGGAACAAAAACAGCTCAGTTAATGTTTCTAACTACTGGACTTGCAAAATCTTACATTGAAGGCTATGGCGATAAGAACCTTATTATCAGACTAATTAAACCCAATGAAATTATTGGTGTTTTAGCTTCTTATGTTGGTAGTCAACATCAATTTTCAGTAATGGCTATCGAAGACTGTACATGTTATTTTTACGATTTGGAATCATATAAAGAAATCGCTCGCAAAAACTCAAAAGTTTACGATTTGCTAACTCAAAGTATTTGCATTCATTCTATGCAATATTATAATAAATTTATTAGCCTTACTCAAAAACAGGTTAATGGCAGAATAGCTGAAACTATACTATATTTATATAATGACATATATCAAACTAATCCTATAACGCTCTCAATAACAAAGTATGATATTGCTGACATGACAGGAATGTCTAAAGACACAACAACGAGAGTACTTAAAAGTCTTGATAACGAAAAGATTATAAAAATACATAATAATGTTATTACAATTTTAGATTTAGAAAAACTTGCCCAAATAAGTAATAACGGATAGTTAATTTTGAATTAATTTTTTTTAACAATTAAAGACTTTTAAGAAGAAATTTAACTGATATTTTTTGAATTTTTAAAAGAATGATTTTCTATGTTTAATTATTAGCCATTCATAATTAAATAGCATAATCTAACAATACTCTTGAACTTTTGATCACATACACATTTACATTCCAGTATATTACGAGCATTACTATTCGCATTCCAAAACACAATCATTATACATATTGTGTTTTTTAACACGTATTGTTGCGACTTTAGTCGTATATATCATGGCTTATACTGACCATTATGCGCTAAACATCATAATAATTCCGCACAAATTACTTTATTAAATATTAAATAGATATTATTACTTATTTATATTTGTTCGAAAGAAATTTTAAAATTAATATTCACTAATAAACATTTATTCTATGAAGAAAACAAACATTTTTTTAAGCATTACTGCTGTAGCAACTTTAATGCTAATTTTAGTTTTTACAGGTTGTAAAAAACCTGCTGACGGCGTTGATGGTGCAATGGGACCACAAGGACCAGCCGGACAAGACGGTGTTGACGCAAACGAAACTTGTAAACTTTGCCACAACGCTACTGTAGTTGAAGCTATTGCTCAGGAGTATGACTTCTCAAAACATTTTACAGGTTTAGCTGCTGAAGAAGAAGTAGGTAGACAAGAATGTGCACCATGTCACGAATCTGAAGGATTTAAATATGTTTGTGCTAATAACACACCTGCAACTTTCGTAATTGCTACAGGTGCAACAACATATTCAAATCAATATACAGTACCACAAGCAAATGCTATTGGAAACATTTCTTGTTTCACATGTCATAGTAGCTTACATACTACTTATAATTCTACAGATTTACCAGCTTTAACAACAACAGCTGCTGTTCCAATGACTATGTATGGTGGTTCAAAAACTATCAATTTAACAGCTGATAACGGTATCAGTAACTTATGTGTTAAATGTCACCAACCTCGTCCAATTACTACTTCTACAACTTCAACAGGTTTAGGTAATGTAATGGATTATGCTGCTCTTGTTTCTGCTCCAAACGATACTTTCTACAGCAGATACACAAGTTCAACAAATAAAGTTTCTTTAAGTTTCAGATCTGGAAACCATTACGGTTCAGTTGGAGCTATTTATGCAGGTATGGGTGGTATTGAATTTGGTACTGGTTATTCAAATTCATTCCATACAAACAATGCTTCATGTCAGGATTGTCACATGGCTACAAGATTAAATGGTTCAGGTGGACATACATTTGTTGCTAAAGGAAATTTCAACGGTTGTAATACAACTGATTGCCATACAGGAATGAGTTCAACAAACACTGATTATACTGGAACAAAAGCTGCTATTAAATCTTTATTAGATCAGTTAGCTACTAAAATTAACACTTTAGGTAACGGTACAAATCCAATTTTACAAGTTGATGCTACTGAAACTAACTTATGGTTAGGTTTATCAACTGGCAATTATGATGGTTATTTAAACATCTATAATGCTTCTTCAAATCCTGGTGGATTCTATAAGACATCTGGAACTACAGATCGTTTCCCAAGTTTAACAAATGCTCAGTGGGGAACAATTATTAACTTCCAGTTAGCTTTAAGAGAATATAGTTTAGGTATTCACAATACAAACTATGTTACAACTTTATTAACCAATTCACTTTCTGCTTGGTAAGCTATTGCTTAAAAAATAACAAAAAAGGGTTGCCATACGGCAACCCTTTTTTTATACAATTTGCTTAGCTATGTTTTTTCTTTATTTTTACAAAAAAATAATTTTATGAAAAAAACTTGGATATTTTGGATACTAGCTTTTATTATAACATTATCTGCGGCCTATTATCAACGCATTACAGGTCCAACCTACCCTAAACGTTGTAAAATACAAACAGGCAATGAAATTGTAAAGTTCAAACTTATTCGCTCATCTGATACAGGTAAAGATCTTGCCATAAATATTCCCGCAGTTGGGAAAGAAGCTAGTGGATATTTGTATTATAAACGTTTCAATACTCCTGATAAATGGACAATATTAGAAATGAAAAATCACAGTGATACATTAACCGCATCAATGCCATCACAACCTGCAGCAGGAAAATTACAGTATATTGTTAGGTTAAAATTACATCCTAATGACAAACTCGAAACTGAACCTCCTGTAGTAGTAAGATTTAAAGGTAGTGTACCAATGTGGGTTCTAATTCCACATATATTCTTTATGTTTCTAGCTATGTTTTTTTCAAATTTCACGGGTTTACTAGCAATTGGAAGAGGAGCTAAACAAAAGAAATGGGCATTAATAACTCTATTAGTTATGATCATTGGAGGTTTGTTTTTAGGTCCGGTAGTACAAAAATTTGCATTTGGCGAATTATGGACAGGTGTTCCTTTTGGCTGGGATTTAACAGATAACAAAACACTTATTGGGTTTACAGGATGGCTTTTTGCAGTTGGAGCAAACTGGAATAAAGAACGCCGAGGCTGGATTATTTTTGCAGCTATACTTACTTTAGTAGTATATAGTATACCTCATAGTATGTTCGGATCACAGTTAGATTACAATACAGGAGTTATTAAACAAGGATAAATTTATAATTTGTTATAAAAAAACCTAACAGGTCTAAAAAGCCAGTTAGGTTTCATAATACATTTTATGAAATACATTAAATATCGAGAATTTCGATTTTAATAATCTTAAAACCTTTAACTACTTCTACTGCAGCTAAAATAACTCCCGAAAGAACGAACATCATCCCTATTAAAAACAAAGATAGAATAACATATTGGCTATAATCATACTCTACAAGAATTTTTAATCCGATAAATAACGATGATAATATAAAAAAAGCAACTCCTAAAGAATAAAAAACTACAGCATCCCTAACAAGTCGCAAACGTCTTTGAAATCTTATTAATTGTGCATTTATACTATGCATCCTTATACCCTCTTCGTAAATTACCTTAGTTTCTTTTGCATGAAGCAAAAGCTTCCTTCTTTCTTCGTTTAAAACTCTTATTCTGGCTACAGTTGCGGAATATTTATTTCCCATTCCAAGAAGTAAAAGAGCGCAGGCTGAGATCATAATTCCTGGTGCAAGCATTGCCTGAATTATGTTTACAATTGAAATATCTATATTCATAACAAAAATATTTTTAGCAAAATTAGTATATATGTATTCAAGATTTTAATACATATATCATAAAATTAATATTCCTTATTATAAACAAATTTCGATTTAATTCAGTAAATAAATAAACCTAACAGATTCTTAATTTCTGTTAGGTTTATACAATTTATTATTTTGATGGCTTTAGCCATTTATCTAACCAACCAAAGAACTCACGTTGCCATAAAATGCTATTCTGTGGTTTAAGTACAAAATGTGTTTCATTTGGAAAAATTAAAAGCTTGCTTGGAATTCCTCTTAATTGAGCACAATTATAAGCCTGCATACTTTCAGTATATGGAATTCTAAAATCGTTTCCTCCGGATATCATCATTATTGGAGTATCCCAGTTTTGCACAAATTTGTGAGGACTGTTTGCATAAGTATTCTGAGCTACTTTGTTATTTTTATCCCAGAATGGTCCACCTAAATCGTGGTTTGTAAAAAACTCTTCTTCAGTCTCAGCGTATTGACTTTCCAAATTAAACATGCCACAATGTGCAATAAATGCTTTAAATCTTTTCTGGTGATGACCAGCTAACCAATAAACAGAGAACCCGCCATAACTAGCACCAATACACCCCAAACGTTCTCCATCGATATAACTTTCCTTTTTTGCTTCGTCTATTGCAGATAAATAATCTTTCATATTCTGACCACCGTAATCACCGGAAATTTGAGCATTCCACTCCTGACCAAATGATGGAACACCACGACGGTTTGGAGCAATAATAATATATTCATTAGCAGCCATAATCTGAAAATTCCATCTGTAACTAAAAAACTGGCTTACGGTACTTTGCGGACCACCTTGGCAATAAAGCAAAGCAGGGTATTTTTTTGTTGAATCAAAATCAGGTGGGTAAATATACCATACTAACATTTTTTTATTGTCTGTTGTTGTAATCCAATGTTCTTTTGACTCACCCATTTTAACTTTATCGTAAATATTTTTATTTGTAAAAGTTAGCTGAGTTTCTTTTCCGTCACTCAAATTAATATTATAAATCTCTGTAGCCATTGCAATTGACATTTTGCCACCGATCATAATATCTCCAACCAACCCGATAGTAGTATAGTCATGCTTTCCAAAAGTAATCTGTTTTACAAAATTTGTTTCTAAATCTACAGAATAAACCTGTTCTGTTGCACGAATTCCACTTATAAAATAAATCTTTTTACTATCTGCACTCCACTGAAAAGATGTTGCATTCTGATCAAAATTCTGACTTAAATCTTTCTTTTCTTTAGTAGATAAATTTATTAAAAATAATCTTTGTTTATCAGATTCATAGCCTGGGGTAGGCATACTTTGCCATGCCATAAATTTTCCATCAGGCGAGAATGAAGGATATTTATCATAACCTGGCATTCCCTCTGAAAGATTTTCTGTTTTGCCCGTCTCGATGTTATAATAATATACATCACTATTTGTACTTATAGAGTATTCGTTTGGAGTCATTTTCTTACATGTATATGCAATACCTTTGCTATTTGAACTCCAGCTAATTTCTTCACCTTCAAAATATGGTGAAAGTGGAGAATCATAAGGTTCACCTTCCATGATATCTTTTCCGGCTGAAATTTTTCCGTCTTTTATTACACTATAAAACACATGACTTACATTTGCATCTTCCCAATGATTCCAATGACGATACATAAGTTCTGTCGCCATGTAAACTTCTGTTTTTGGTAAATCTGCATGAATATCCTGAGGTGTTTGTCTTACTTTTACATCTTTACAATAAAGAACCATTGTTCCATCAGGAGAATACTCAAAACTATTGATTCCATCTGGAATATCAGAAATTTTAATTTGATCTGTACCATCTATATTCATCTCCCATATTTGCGTAGTTCCATCTTCATCAGCAATAAAGCCTATTTTCGAACCATCCGGTTTCCATCTCGGATTAAATTCAGAACCTGCAAAAGTTGTTAAATGCTTTGCTTCGCCACCAGCCGCAGGTACAGAAAATAAATCGGTATAACCACGATTAGCAGAAATCGAATGTCGTGTAACAGAATACACAATAGTTTTACCATCGGGCGATAGTTTTATTTCACCTATTCTTCCGAATTTCCATAATAGTTCCGGGCTTACCTTTGTTTCATTAATTGGCTGACTTGCCAAAGAATCAAATACTAAAGAAGAAGTTGCAGATTCAGAAACAGAATCAGCATTTCCGGTTTTGAAACTAAAATTATACTTCCCTAAAAATATTCCAATAACAAATATCAGAATAACAACAATTACATAAATTGATTTTTTCATTATTACAATTATTAATTTATTTTTTCTTGTCTAACCTATTCAATCCATCAATAGCGAGTTGGTAATTAGTTACCATATTTTTAGCCTGAGTATAGAATTCTCTTGCTTTATCTTTATTTTTCATTTTCTCATAACAATATCCTTTATTATATACTGCTTCAACATAATCTGGTTTTGAAGCCAAAGTAGAATCGAAATATTTAATAGCTTCCTCGTAATCCAAAGCATAAATCATATTCACATAACCCTGATTAAAATAGGCATAACAATATGATTTATCTAAATTGCGTAAAATATATTGGTATTCCCTCAAAGCTTCATCATATCTTTCATTTTCCTGATAAAACATACCAAGATTATAGTGTGGCTGAATATCCTTTGGATTAAGATTAATAGCAGTTTTATAATATTGAATTGCTATTGAATCTTTTAATTCAGAAAATAACATTCCTAACATCATGTACGCTTCAAAATATTCGGCATTATTTTCGGCAGCTTTCTGAAAATTCAGAATTGCAGCATTATTTTCCTTTTTATCACGATGAATCATGCCTCGAACAAAGAACATTGTTGCATTATTTGAATTTACAGTTGCAGCAAGATCAAGATATTCGGTTGCTTTTTTATAATCTTTAACATAAAAATAAAGTGTACCCAGCTTAACCAAAACATCGTCATTATTTGGATTAATTCGATTACATTTTTCCAATATCAGCTTTGATTCTTCTGATTTACCGTTTGTTATATAAAACTCACTTAACCGTATAAAATACTTTGCATTTAGCGAATCTAATCTTGTTGAAATTATTGCATCGTTTATTGCACTATCAAGATCCATTTTATTAAAATAAAGCTCTGCACGACGCATGAAAAGCTCAGCATTTTTTGGAGTTTTTCTAATTGCATTTGATATTTCTGGTATGCTTAACGAATCTAAGGATTTATTCAATATAACCTGTGTGCTTTCAGAATTTGTATCACAAGCATAAATAAATCCAATTAGAATAACAATATATACAATATATTTTCTCATTACAATAAAAAATAAATGCCTGAAAATAATTTCAGGCATATTGATTTAAAATTTTACTTTGTTACAACTGCAAGCTTTTCTCTGATTTTCGCAACAAGCTCTTCGGTAAGTTCCAGATTATCTGTTAAAATTTGTTTAACAGCGTCTCTTCCTTGTCCAAGCTTGGTTTCGCCATAAGAGAACCATGAACCGCTTTTCTTAATTATATTGTTATCTACACTTAAGTCAATAATCTCACCAATTCTTGAGATACCTTCACCAAAAACCACATCAAATTCAGCTTTACGGAAAGGTGGAGCCATTTTATTCTTTACAACTTTAACTCTAACTCTGTTTCCAAAAGCTTCTTCGCCTTCTTTTAACTGAGAAATTTTACGAATATCTAAACGAACTGAAGAATAGAATTTTAAAGCATTTCCACCGGTTGTTGTTTCAGGACTTCCAAACATAACTCCGATTTTATCGCGAAGCTGATTAATAAAAATACAACAGGTGTTTGTGCGGCTAATATTTCCGGTTAATTTTCTTAATGCCTGTGACATTAAACGAGCCTGTAATCCCATTTTTGAATCACCCATTTCACCTTCTATTTCAGCTTTTGGAGTAAGTGCAGCCACTGAGTCGATAACAATAATATCAATTGCTCCTGAGCGAATTAAATTATCTGTAACCTCTAAAGCCTGCTCACCATTGTCGGGTTGAGAAATATATAAATTTTCAACATCAACACCTAGTTTTTCTGCATATGTTCTGTCGAAAGCATGCTCTGCATCAATATAAGCAGCAATACCACCTGCTTTTTGTGCTTCTGCAATTGCATGTATTGCTAAAGTGGTTTTACCAGATGACTCTGGACCGTATATTTCAACAACTCTTCCACGTGGATAACCTCCAATACCAAGAGCTATATCAAGAGCAATTGATCCGGAAGGAATAGTTGCAATATCACTAATAATCTGGTCACCCATTTTCATAATGGTACCTTTACCGTAATCTTTTTCAATTTTTTCTAAAGTTGATTGAAGGGCTTTCATTTTTTCCTTCAAAAGAGATTGGTCTTTTTGTTCTTTCTTACTTTCCATTTTATATTTGTTATTTAATTATTTTTTGATCAAGAATTTGTGAGGTATGTGCACTGGTATTGACTTTTGTAATGATTTTTTCTATAATTCCATTTTCATCAATAACAAAGGTAGTTCTTTTAATTCCATTAAAAGTTTTGCCTAAAAATTTTTTTTCACCCCAAACGCCATATAAATTACATATGACTTTTTCAGTATCAGCAATCAATGGAAAAGGCAAACCAAACCGTGTTGCAAATTTTTCGTGTGAAGCAACACTGTCTGCACTTACACCAATAATCTGATAACCCGATTTCTTAAATAATCCCTCGTGATCGCGAAGATTACATGCCTCAACAGTACAACCCGGAGTATTATCTTTTGGGTAAAAATATAGTACAACTTTTTTTCCCTTAAAGCCAGCTAATGAAATTGTTTTTCCATGCTGATCAACGCCACTGAACTGCGGTGCTTTCGCACCTTCTATTATTTCTGACATAATAATTATGTTTTCAACAAACCTACCGATAAAAAAATATTTATTACCATTTTCAGCAGAATTTTTTTCAACCTTTAGTAAAATTTATGACTATAAATTTGATGTGCAATAAATAAAATATAACTATCTTTATTTTTAAATTAAACACTAATATAGATATGAAAACAATTGCATTTGTTGTATTGCTCACACTTGTACAGATTCCGAATTTTTTATCGGCTCAATCAAAATTAAACGACATTCCTTCATCAGATTTACCCGCAAATGTTAAGCAGACCCTTGATAAATATGTTGAAATACTGAATATTACAAACCTTGATGATTGTGCAGTAAAATTCTGCGAAATTGCCGGTGGTGGTTTAGTAAACGACGATGGTAAAACTTTAAGAACTACAATTAAACCATATTCATTAAAAAAAGATCACGACGATATTAAATTTTACAAACAACCAGTTGAAATTACAAGAGTAAACAAATCAGTTTCGGGATTACAAGGTTTTGGTGCAAGCGCAATAAAAGGTCAGGTTTATAAAATATGGATTGCAAAAAACAATGGAGTTGCCGGACCAGCTGCCCCTGTTTCGATAATGGTTCCCGAAGGGCATGCAACAATAACAACACCTAAGGTTGTAAACATTGGTAGTTTTTAAAATTATTGCTCCAATACCTGCATAAAAACTCTAAACCCCATATGATTTGATGAATGGGAATAAAATTCCTCTGATTCAATTCTGACATCATAACCAGGACTAATCCAACTACCACCTTTTGCAATTCCTTTTTCCTTTATCATTTCAGAAGCATTACCAGCAATATTATACACTCCAAATCCGTTTGGCTCATAATACATTGCGGGCATGGTCAATGCCTCAATTTCTTTTAAAGAAACTGGTTTATTAGACAAAATTGAGTTTACAAGAATAAACTTTTTATTTATTGTATCGAAAGTAATTCCCTCGTCACCAATGCTTAAATAATTACACGCTTTTCCGCCTTTATTATTTACTAAATAATACCCACCCCAAGGATAAACATTTTCTTTTAACCCGCCATGTGCAGCATTTTCCCATTCAGTTTTATTCGGCAATCTGAAAACAACTTTTTTAAACTTTCTTTTTGCCTGAGAATTATATTTTTGAGTCAGCCAGTCGCAATATTTTATTGCCTGATCGTAGGAAACATTTACCAAAGGATAATTCTGATAAGCAGGATGGCGAAAATATAATTCAACATAAGGTTCATTATAAGCATTTTTACTTTTCCAGCCATTAGTATCGGGCAATGCAACTTTATATTCTTCAATTTTTCCGCTTTGTTTTAACTCTGATAAAAAATCGCGATATTCTACATTTGTGGTTTCATAAACATTGCAATAAAGCATTGAATCAACCTTAACATAGTTTTTGTTAATTGATTTATAAGTAAAAATTAAATCATTTTTCTGCGCATTTAAGTTTGAAATTACCAAAAACAAAAATGCAAATAATGTTATTTTCATAATTGTTAGCTTTATGTTTCTAAATATTAACATTTAATAAATATAGATAACGGCGAACTTATTAAAAAATTTGTTTTCTACTACCGAAATATAATTTTATTTTTGTCTTTACGTTACAGCATCTAAAATGAGTCTATTTCAATTTATAAAAAGTCGTGTTTTTTTTAAGCATCTTGGTTTAGCTATAGGTATTACTATACTTTTACTAACACTTAGTTTTTTCTCTATTAATTTTTACACACATCATGGTGAAGCGATATCGGTGCCGGATTTTAGCGGTTTAACATTTGAGCAGGCTCAAAGAATGGCTGAAGACAAAGATTTTAAAGTTGAAATTTCTGACTCTGTACATTTTCAGGAAAAAGAAAAAGGAACTGTTGTTTCACAGGTTCCAACAGCCGACAGCAAGGTAAAAACAGGAAGAACAATATATCTAATTATTAATGGTCAGGAACCTGAAAAAGTTCCAATGCCTGATTTAACAGGAATTTCGGTAAGACAAGCAACTTCAGATGCTGAGATATTCGGATTAAAAATAGGGAAACTAAGATACGTGCCTGATATTTCGACAACAGTTCTTGAACAAAATTTTAAAGGAAAACCAATTAAAGCAAACACTCTTATTATAAAAGGATCAACAATTGACTTAGTAGTTGGTAAAGGCGAAAGTAACGAGAATACATTTATTCCAAATGTTTTAGGATTAACAAATGACGAAGCAGAATTAAAACTTTCTTCACTTTCGTTAAATATTGGGGTTGCAGATTATGACGAAACTGTTAAAACTACTAAAGATTCAACAAGAGCAAGAATCTGGAAACAACATCCTAAATCAGGTAATGACAATGACATTAAACTAGGCAGTTATATTGACATTTGGCTAACATTAGATAATGATTTAATTCCCGAGGTATCAACAGAAAATACACCACCCGATGGCTTATAAAATATTTTTTACTTTTTTAATTACTTTCATCGTAAGTATTACTAATGCACAAGTTGTATTAGTACCACTTGAAAGTAACCCGGTTATTGAAAAATACATTAAAGAAAATACAGATAACCCAAAAAATCTTCTTTCAAATGATACAATATCATTTCCCTTTTTCGACGATTTTTCAAAATATTCAGTTTACCCCGACCAATCAAACTGGCTAGACAATTCAGTATTTGTAAATCAGTCATACGGAGATAACCCTCCATCAATTGGAGTTGCTACTTTTGATGCTTTAAATTTTGCAGGACAACTTCATTCAAATGCCACATCAAACGGATTTATTAGTGATACACTTACATCAAAACCTATAAATTTACTTACTCATATTATTACAAATCCGATTTTGATTTCATCCACTTTATTATTTTATCATACAGGTAATCAAATTTACTACCCTGCAGATTCACTTTCATATGTAAGTGGAGGAACAGTTCATAATTGCATGACCGAGCCTGTTACTTATAATATAAATTACTTCATATATTATGGCAATTTAGTAGTAAGCGACTCTTTATACACGTACGACTCATCAACAAGCACTTATACTCATATAGATAAAACCATAACATATAACATTAATCCTTCCGATTCATTGTACTTAAGCTTCTATTATCAACCACAAGGAATTGGTGGTAACGCTCCCGAAGCAGCAGACTCATTAGTTCTTGAGTTTAAAGTTCCGGGTAACTCCTGGAAACATATCTGGTCAAAACCAGGCTCTGCAAATCATGCTTTTAAACAAGTATTAATTCCCTTAACAGTTTCGACATATTTTATAAAGGGATTTCAGTTCAGGTTTAAAAATTATGCAAGTATTGGAACTTCAACAATTCCAAGTTTTGCTAGTAATGTTGATATGTGGAATATTGATTACGTTAAAATTGGAAAAAATAGAAATCAGTTTGATACTATACCAAATGACGTTGCATTTGTTTATAATGCCGGTCCATTTATTAAAAATTTCTACTCTGTTCCATGGGCTCATTATAAAAGTGTTACAAATCAAAAGAAAGACACATTAAAGTTTTTTTACAGAAATTTAAGTGATACTTTAAGAAATGTTCAATGCAGATATAAAATAACAAATAAAACTAATAATACTGTTATTTTCGATCGTTCACTTGGAAATGAAAATGACACAGCTTTTACAGATTATTATTTTATAAGAAAAGATACTGCAAATTATTTTCCATTTAATTCGGATAATCAGGCAAATTTTGAAGTAAGAATTAGCCAAACATTCAGCACCTTAGATATTCATGCTCCTTATCGCTGGAACGACACCTTAAAATTCTATCAAAAATTCGAGAGCCACTATGCTTATGATGACGGAACTGCAGAATATGGTTTTGGTTTAGCAGGTAACAATACTCAGAATGGAAAAGTAGCATTTAAATTTTACACATTAAAGCCAGACACAATCAGGGGTGTGTATATGTTTTTTAATAGAGCCCTTAATGATGCAAATCAAAAATTCTTTTATTTAACAATATGGAGTGCAGCAAACGGAAGACCAAGTCAAATCATTTACAGCCAAATGGGAGAAAAACCTCAATTTCATGGTTTAAATGAATTTCACTATTACAGTTTAGACACTTCAATATTTATAACTGACACCTTTTTTGTTGGCTGGATTCAAACTACTCAGGACTTATTAAATATGGGATTTGATTTAAACAGCGATAATTCTTCAAAGGTTTTTTATAATATTTCTGGAAACTGGCAAAATATTCCATATGCAGGTACGCCTATGATGAGACCTGTTTTTAGCACTATGCCATTTGTTAACATTAACGAATCTGTAATAAACAAAGAGATAAGCATTTATCCTAATCCTGCATCAGATTATATCAACATAAATGTTAGTTCTGCATATAATTTTCAGATTTTTGATATTACAGGAAGAGTAGTATTACAAACAAAAACTGAGAATGAGCAAATTAACGTTTCAACTATACCTTCAGGTGTATACATATTAAGAGGATCTGACGGGAAATCGCAATTCACTCGAAAACTTATTATTAATAGGTAATGCACGAGGAAGAAGATATTTTATTAAACGAAGAATCTAGCGACCTTTTTGAACATTTTAAAATAATTGTAGATAAAGGACAATCGCTACTTCGTATTGACAAATTTTTAGGATTACGTTTAGAAAATATCTCAAGAAACAGAATTCAAAATGCAGCTATTTCTAATTGTATTTTAGTTAACAACAACCCTGTAAAATCAAATTACAAGGTAAAACCATTTGATGTAATTTCAGTTGTTTTACCTTATCCACCAAATGAACATGAGGTACTGGCAGAAAACATTCCGATTGAGATCGTATACGAAGACAATGAATTGGTTATAATTAATAAACCAGCCGGAATGGTTGTACACCCTGCAAAAGGGAATTATACAGGAACATTGGTCAATGCATTACTATGGCATTTTAAAGATCTTCCACTTTTTAATACAGGGCAAATCAGACCAGGTTTAGTTCATCGTATTGATAAGGATACTTCTGGATTACTTGTTGTTGCAAAGAATGAACTGGCACACTCAAAACTTGCAAAACAATTTTTTGATAAAACAACAGAAAGAACATATTTAGCATTTGTGTGGGGTACATTTGATAACAAGTCAGGAACTATAAACGGAAATATTGGAAGGTCTCCCCGCGACAGAAAAAAAATGACAATTTTCCCAGATGGCGATTCCGGAAAACATGCGGTTACACATTATAAAGTTATTGATGAATTCAGATATTGTTCTCTTATTGAATGTAAACTTGAAACCGGACGAACTCATCAGATAAGAGCACATTTTGAATACATTAAACACCCTTTATTCAGCGACTTAATGTACGGTGGTAATAAAATTATTAAAGGAAATAACTTTGCAAAATACACTCAATTTGTTGAAAATTGCTTTAATATTTGTCCACGACAAGCACTTCATGCAAAATCTTTAGGATTTTATCATCCTTTAACAAAAAAAAGGCTTTTTTTCGACTCTGAACTACCTTCCGACATGGCAGATTTAATTAACAAATGGAGAGAATTCGCTGCAAGTAATTAAACTTCTATTGTTTATAAAAATAATAAATTTTTTATTTTTTTTTGAGAATTAAAAAACTATTAATATAAATTTGCACCGTAAATAAACATTTAAACCTCTATGAAAAAACTTTTTGGACTTTTAATGATTGCAGGAATGATGTCATTCGTTGCATGTGGACCAAGTGCTGAACAATTAGCTGCTGAGCAAGCAAAAGCTGACTCTTTAAAAGCTGATTCTATTGCTAAAGTTGAAGCTGCTGCTGCTGCTGCTGCTCAAGCTCAAGCTGATTCAATCGCTGCTGCTGAAGCTGCTGCTTTAGAACAAGCTAAACTTGATTCAATTGCTGCTGCTGGTGCTAAAAAAGGCAAGAAATAATAATTCAGCCAAAAGCATTAAAAAAAGGTCAACATTAATGTTGGCCTTTTTTTTATGGAATAATAATTCTTATTGAATTCTCAGATAATCTGAATCTAAGACACTTATCCATAACCGCAGGTTCTCCGTCAAAATGAACTGCACCTGATTCCTGCCTGTATATATCAACTTCTTTTGCTACAAATGTTTCAACCAAAGTAGCTTTATTCATATTTTTTAAAAATAAACGACTGGCAAGTGCAGGAGCGTGAATTAATCCAAACGGTTTTAATATTACAACATTCATTAACCCATCAGTTATATCAGCATCTGGTGAAATATAAACATTATTACCATATTGATTTGCATTTGCAACAGTAACCAGAAAAGCATCAATATTTATTTCTTTACCATCCGCTACTATCTTATAATTTGAAGGTTTATAATTTCTAAACTCACGACCAACAATTCTTGTGTAAGTCTTAAACCCACGTTTTCCTGCAGTTGCAAACAAGTGACCAATCTGAGCATCAAATCCGGTACCTGCTGTACAAAAGAAATTTTCATTATTAATAAGACAGCTATCCATATTAATAGTTCTACCATAAATTATAATTTTTGCTGCCTTTTCTAAATTCATTGGAATTTTAAAATGTCTGGCTAAACCATTTCCCGACCCAAGGGGTAAAATTGCAAATGAAATATTTGAATTTACCAATGCACGAGCAGTTCTGTTTACTGTACCATCTCCACCTGCAGCTACAACAATATCAAAATGATCTTCTTTTATTCTCTTCTTTATTGCATCTGTTATATCAAATTGAGGACTCTCCCAATATTGAAAAGAAATTTCAACGCTGGAACCAATCCATTCCTTAAGTTTCAATTCAAGGTTAATTTTTTTCCTTGCCCCAGCTATAGGATTTAATACAACTAATAATTTTTTCAAAGCAGTTTAATAATCTTCAAAGTTAAAAATACCTGTTAAATTATTAATGTAATTCTATATTTTGAAATCATTATGTTTTTTATACTTTTGAAATATCAACTAACAAATTAATAAATGAGATCTCTGTTTCTGTTTATTTGGTTCTTTATTTTTCAATTTTCAATAGTTGCCTTTTCTCAACAATCAAAAATTGATTCTTTACTAGAAATAAATTCCAATACTAAAATTGATACTGTTAGAATAAAAACTTTACTAACTCTTACCGATTTATACTCTTTTCAGAATTCTGATTCTGCAATATTATTTGGTAAACGGGCTAAAGTACTTGCCAAAAGAATTAAAAACCAGTCATACATAGCAAATGCATCAACAGAATTAGGTTGGGCTTATTATGTTTCGGGAAATTACACTACAGCACTTGATAATTTTTTAGAAGCACTTAAGATTTATGAGAACTGTCAGGATTTTAAAAATATGTCAACTGCACTTGGAAATATTGGTTCGGTTTATCTAAATCAAAAAAACTTTAAAAAAGCACGGGAATATTATACCAGAGCTTTAACTATTGATCAAAAAACAAATAACAAAAAATGGATCGCTTCTGATATCAGTAACCTTGGAATAATTTATATGTCAGAAGGAAATTACGAAAAAGCAATTGAATCTTATACAAAAGCTTTAATAATTAATCGTGAAATTAAAAACAAAAGAGATATTTCTATGAATCTTGGAAATATTGGGAATGTTTATTTCAAACTTGGTGAAGATTCTTCTAATACCACAAAACAAAGCGATAGCCTTTATAATATTGCTGCAAACTATTACCTAGATGCAATTAAAATAGATGAAGAACTTGGAAGAAAACTTGGAATTGCAATTAAACTTGGAAACCTTGGCACCTTATATATTCTAATGAGAAAATTTGCCGAGGCCGAAAAATATCTTAAACGAGCAATTACACTTTCTGATAGCATTGGTGCAGTAGATATGATTGACAACTGGCATAAAAATCTGAGTGAATTATATGAAAAAACAAATAATCAGGCAAAAGCACTGTATCACTTTAAAAGATTTAAAGCAATTAAGGATAGCATTACTAATATTCAAACAACACAAAATTCTTTGCGACTTGAAATGAAATACGAATTTGAGAAAATTCAGGCTACTGAAAAAGCAGAGCAGGATAAAAAAGATTTAATAGCTGAATCAGAAAAAAACAAACAACTATTGATTTTAATTTTTGTTTTGGTTGGAATGATTGTAGTTAGTGTATTTGCAATTTTTGCTGTAAGACAAAAAAATATTATTAAGAAAGAAAAACATCGTTCAGATGAATTACTACTTAACATTCTACCGCATGAAACAGCAGAAGAATTAAAAACAACAGGCAGTGCAAAACCTAAACAATTCGATTTGGTAACTGTACTTTTTACCGATTTTAAAGGGTTTACCAAAATTGCCGAAAAAATGACTGCTGATGAATTAGTAAATGAACTTAATTTAATTTTTTCTGAATTTGATAAGATTATTTCTAAATATCCTATAGAAAAAATAAAAACTATTGGCGATGCCTATATGTGTGCCGGTGGACTTCCAACAGCGAATACAACTAATCCAATGGATGTAATAAAGGCAGCACTGGATATTCAGGAATATATGAACAAACATTTAACAATTAACACTAACAACACTGAGACTAATCAATGGCAAATCAGAATTGGTGTTCATACCGGACCAGTTGTTGCAGGAGTTGTTGGAATTAAAAAATTTGCTTATGATATTTGGGGCGACACAGTAAATACTGCTTCAAGAATGGAATCAAGCGGTGAACCAGGAAAAGTAAATATTTCTGGCTCTACCTACGAATTGATTAAAGATAATTTAGCTTCAGATTTAAAAACAATATACAGAGGCGAAATTGAAGCAAAAAATAAAGGAAAAATTAAAATGTATTTTGTAGAAAAAAGCTAAGTTTGCTAAACATTAAAATAATAATATGATAAATTTAAAAGATAAAATCCGTTCAATACCTCACTGGCCTATTGAGTCAGTAACATTCAGAGATATTACTACATTAATGCAGGACCCGGAAGGATTTAATGAAGCATGTAATCGCTTTTACGAAAGGTATAAAGATCAAAAGATTGATAAAATTGCCGGCATAGATGCAAGAGGTTTTGTATTTGGTGCTGTATTGGCAAAGCAATTGGGAATAGGTTTTATTCCTGTCAGAAAAAAAGGTAAACTTCCTTTTAAAACTATTTCTGAAAAATACGATTTGGAATATGGTACTGCTGAACTTGAACTTCATTCTGATGCAATTTCTAAGGGCGAACGCATTGTTATAGTTGATGATTTAATCGCTACAGGTGGAACGGTTAACGCTGCTATCAAATTAGTAGAAAAACTTGGTGGCGAAGTTGTAGAATGTGCATTTGTAGTTGAATTACCCGAGTTAAAGGGTCGCGAAAAAATTAAAGGACACAAAATTTTTTCGATGGTAGAATTTGAAGGTGAATAATTAATAAACTGTTATTTATTCCTATAATATTCTACTTTTCGCTTTAGATTTTTTTTGACTTTCTACTTCAAAAGTAATGAGCAATATTTCGTTCATATCTTTTCACTTGATAGATATGTATATGTTTTGATATGCATTAATTTTTTGCTGTTAAAAAAACAGCAAAAATGAAACTAAAAATTGCAGTTCTTTCAGGAGGAAACTCCTCAGAAGCAGAGATTTCCATAAAAAGTGGCAGACAAGTAGTAAATTGGATAGATAAGGAAAAATTCGATGTTTACCCCATAATAATTATGGGAACAAGGTGGACACTTGGTGATGAAGGGGGTCCTGTAATAAATAAAACCGACTTTAGTGTTATTGTAGATGGCGAAAAAATTAAATTCGATTTTGCATATATTATTGTTCATGGAACTCCGGGCGAAAACGGATTAATGGCTGGATATTTTGAATTACTTGGAATTCCCCACTCAACATGTAACACCCTTGTTTCTTCACTAACATTCGACAAATATTTTTGTAAACTGGCACTCCGTGATATTGATTTGTTAATGGCAAAAGCTATTCTGGTTAAAAAGAATCAGAAAATAACACCTGAAGAAATTGTAAAAGCAGTTGGCTTACCTTGCTTTATTAAACCAAATGCAGGAGGCTCGAGTTGTGGCACTTCAAAAGCAAAAACTATTGAAGAGATACCTGCAGCACTTGATTTTGCTTTTAAAGAAGATAATGAAATTATTATCGAAGAATTTATTAAAGGTACTGAAATTTCATGCGGGGTTTTAAAAACAAAAGAAAAAACATTTTTGTTTCCAGCAACTGAAATAGTAACAAAAAATGATTTTTTTGATTACGAAGCAAAGTACACACCTGGCATGAGTGAAGAAATTACACCTGCACGCATACCAGATCATGTAGCAAAAGAATGCCACCGCCTTTCACTTGCTGTTTATGAATTCTTTGGTTGTAAAGGAATAGTCAGAGTTGATTATATAATAAGAGATGAAAAATTATATTTTCTTGAAATAAATACTATTCCGGGAATGAGTGAAGCAAGTATTATTCCTCAACAAGGCAGAGTTTACGGTATTAGCATGACAGAACTTTTAACAAAGGTTATCGAAGATATTTTAAACTAGTTTTTTCATCCTAATAAAATCTACTTTTATCCAACATAGTTTTCTTTTGCAAGAAATTAAATCTATTTCGTAAATAAAATATAGTCGATTATCAAACTATTCGAACTAAATCAATTTAGAGCCATACCTTTGTACAAAAAAGAAATTAAAA
The DNA here is from genome assembly GCA_016218155.1 of Bacteroidia bacterium. Classification (NCBI taxonomy): domain Bacteria; kingdom Pseudomonadati; phylum Bacteroidota; class Bacteroidia; species Bacteroidia bacterium. The sequence goes on along the minus strand of JACREQ010000032.1, from coordinate 46,145 downwards.
TGGAACAGAAAGAAAAAAACATCGACATTACTCTTGTAAAAGACATCGACAAATCAAAGCACAGTGTTTATCATGTTGTTATTAGCAACTATTTTTCAACACGTTCTAACAAAGTATTTATGAAAGTATTTCCAGATTTTAAAGTCTCAGGATTTAAAATCAACAAGAACTAGACATAAAATATTTTCATTTATAATAAACCCTGAATTGCTTAAACAGTTCAGGGTTTATTAATTAACGTGAGTTCGATATAAAATAATAGAATACCTAGTTTTGTTACATTGAGTGGATTTTCGAAGAAAATTTGTATCGAAATGAACAAAACGACTTGTTTTCGATACGAAATTCTGAAAGAATTTCACTCAAACTAGCATCGTTTTCTTATTTCGAACTCACGTTAATTAAAATAATCTTGATTGAGCATCTTCATGTTCCAGAAGCCACTGTTTTCGCCACATTCCACCTGCATATCCTACAAGTTCATTATTGCTTCCAACAACTCTGTGACATGGAACAATTATCCACAAAGGATTTTTTCCGTTTGCAGCACCAACTGCCCTTGTTAATTCTTTTTTTCCAAGTTCTATTGCAAGTTGCCCATATGATTTTGTTTTTCCAAAAGGAATTTTCCCTACTTCTTTCCACACTTTCTGTTGAAATTCAGTGCCTTCATAAACCAAAGGTAAATCAAAATGTTTGCGCACTTTGTTAAAATACTCATCTAATTGCATTTTAGCAATTTCAATTATTTCTACTTCATTAGCCTCTTGAAAATTAATTATAGAGTCTTCTGACAATATTTTAACAGAAAACAATGCTTCAGCAAATGCTTTTATCTCAATAATACCAATTGGGCATTTCAGATAACTTGTAAAAATCTGATCTGTAGACATTTTATTTTTAAACCGCTACCTCACCTTTTATTAAAGGATGCGGATCATAACCTTCTAATGTAAAATCTGAATACTTAAAACTGAAAATATTTTTCACATGCGGGTTTATCTTCATTTTTGGTAAAGGTCTTATTTCTCTTGACATTTGAAGTTTAACCTGGTCGATATGATTTTTATAAATATGAGCATCACCAAATGTATGTACAAAGTCTCCGGGTTTTAAATCAGTAACCTGTGCAATCATCATTGTTAACAAAGCATAGGAGGCAATATTAAAAGGAACCCCCAAAAATAAATCGGCACTTCTCTGATAAAGCTGACATGATAATTTTCCCCCAGCAACATAAAACTGAAAAATAATGTGACAAGGAGGCAATGCCATATTATTTATTTCACCTACATTCCAAGCACTAACAAGATGTCTGCGGGAATCGGGATTATTTTTTATCGATTCAACAACTTGTGTAATCTGATCAATTGCTTTACCTTCATAATTATTCCATGAGCGCCACTGGTGTCCATAAACTGGTCCTAAGTTTCCATCCATATCTGCCCACTCATTCCAGATATTTACACCATTATCATTTAAATATTTAATATTAGTGTCGCCGTTTAAAAACCATAACAATTCGTAAATAATTGATTTAAGATGTACCTTTTTTGTTGTAACAAGCGGAAAGCCTTTACTTAAATCAAACCTCATCTGATGACCGAAGATACTATATGTACCGGTTCCTGTACGGTCTTCTTTTACATTTCCGTTTTTTATAACATGATCTAATAAATCAAGATATTGCTTCATGTGTTAGTGTTATCAGAGTTTATAATTAATGATTTATTGATTGAGCATTTACATCAGCTGGCACATGTTTATGTTTAAAAAATACAGCAAATAATATCGCTACAATTAGCGAATAAATTGCGAATGCGAGCCATATTCCATGCCAATCTTTTTCTCCCGATTCTGACATAAAAAAGGAATTTATTATTAAACCAGATACCAATGATCCAATTATTGATCCCAAACCATTTGTCATCATCATAAACAATCCCTGAGAACTGGATCTGATTTCGGGCTTACATTGTGTTTCAACAAATAAAGAACCTGAAATATTAAAGAAATCGAACGCCATTCCATAAATAATATTTGATAATATTATCATCCACAAAAGATCGCCAGGGTTTCCAAATGAGAATAAACCAAATCTTAAAAACCATGCTATCATACTCATTAACATTACCTTTTTAATTCCAAATCTTCTAAGAAAAAAAGGAATTGCAAGGATAAATAATGTTTCTGAAATTTGAGAAATAGACATTATTATTGTTGAATATTTAACAACAAATGACGAAGCAAATTCCGGAATATTCTTGAATTCATCTAAAAACACATCTCCGTACATATTCGTAAGCTGTAATGCGGCACCCAAAAACATTGAGAAAACAAAGAATAGAAACATTTTATAGTTTGCAAATAATTTAAATGCATCTAAACCCCAAAGTTTAACAAATGATTGTTTTTCTGCACTTTGTTTTTGTGGCGGACATTTTGGTAATGTAAAAGAATAAATGCCTAAAACAAGTGCTGCTGCTGCTGAAATGTAAAACTGAACTTCAGTAGCTTTATTTCCAGTAAGATTTGTTACCCACATTGCTGCAATAAAACCTATAGTACCCCAAACCCTTATTGAAGGAAAATCTTTAACCACATCATAACCATTTTTTTTCAATGCATTATATGCAATTGAATTAGTAAGAGCTATTGTTGGCATATAAAAAAGCATTGCCGCTAACATTATCCAGAAAAACTGGGAAGGGGAATTTGCCATAGAAAGACAAAAAACAGCAATACCACTAAGAATATGAATTAATCCATATACTTTTTCTGCATTAACCCACCTGTCAGCTAAAATCCCGATTAATGTAGGCATTATAATAGATGCGATTCCAAGGGTCATAAATATCATTCCGAAACCATCAGGTCCCCAGCCTTTCGTACCAAACCAATAATTTGCTATTGTAATTAACCATGATCCCCATATAAAAAACTGGAGAAAATTCATCAATGTAAGACGTAGCTTAATACCCATAATATTTAATTTTTTGCTTGAAAATAATGAAAATCAATCTTGATTCCTGCGCTTTATTTCGTCTCTAATTCGAGATGCTTTTTCGTAATCTTCATCCCGAATTGCTTCTTTAAGCATTAAGTCCAGATCTTTTAATTCAAACTTTGAGAAAGACTGTTGTTTTGAAGATTTTTTTGATCCGCTTTTTGAACTGCTATCATCTTCGTCAAAAACATTTATTTCTTTTGACTGTTCCTTTTCTTTGTCTTTGCCAAATTCAATTATAATTCCTGCTTTTTCAATAACTTCTTTAGTGGTATATATCGGACATTTAAATCTGAGTGCAAGAGCAACTGCATCAGATGTACGGGAATCAACTATAACATTTTCTTTTTGATGATTAAACACCAGATTAGAAAAAAACACTCCTTCTTCTAATTTAAAAATATTTACTTCTAATAAATCTATATGGTATGATACAGCAAATTGTAAAAACAAGTCATGTGTAAGTGGACGGGGTGGCTTTAATCCCTCAAGTTCAATTGCTATTGCTTGTGCTTCAAAAGCTCCAATAATAATTGGGATTCTTCTGTCTCCATCTTCTTCAGCAAGTACCAGCGCATAAGCTCCTGATTGTGTTTCACTATATGATAATCCTAAAACTGATAGTCTAACTTTCTCCATATATGTTTTTTATCCTTATACCTTATAAATCCTCACGAATTAACAAATATAATGTTTTGTCCGATTTTTTCCTCCAAATAATTAAATGATTATTAACCGAGTTTTTAACGAAATTTTTAAATAAAACTTAAACTTATTAGCATTTCCATACCTTTATTTATCTTTTTAATCAATTGTTTTGAAATTGAGAATAAAAAAATATAGCAATAGTATTTCTTTTAAATAATTTTTATACCTTTGCACTCCCAAGAAAAAATTAATTTATTACAAAATGTACGCTATAGTTGACATTGCAGGGCAACAGTTTAAAGTGGAGAAAGGCAAGAAATTGTACGTTCACCGCCTAGATGCCACAGAAGGTAGCTCTTTGGAGTTCGAAAAAGTTCTTCTTCTTGATGATAACGGTAAAGTAAAAGTTGGCGCTCCTACAGTAAAAGGTGCTTCAGTTTCTGCTAAAGTTCTTTCTCACTTAAAAGGTGATAAAGTTCTAGTTTTCAAGAAAAAAAGACGTAAAGGATACCAGAAGATGAACGGTCATCGCCAGTATCTTACACAGGTAGAAATTGAAAATATTAAAGTTTAACAATAAAAATTTCCGAATATGGCACATAAAAAAGGTGCGGGTAGTTCGCATAACGGTCGTGAATCGCATAGCAAAAGACTTGGTGTAAAAATATACGGTGGACAACTTGCAGTTGCAGGAAATATTATCGTTCGCCAAAGAGGTACAGTTCATAATGCAGGCGAAAATGTAGGCATGGGTAGAGATCATACTCTTTTTGCACTTACAGATGGCAGAGTAGTTTTCAAAAGAAAAAGAAACGAAAAATCATACGTTTCTGTTGAAGCTCTTCCGGCAGAATAGATATTTTTTTTAATTCATATTTTCTCCCGGTTTTTGCTTGTCAAAAATCGGGAGTTTTTTTTGTAAAAAGATAAAATTATGTTGACATTAAAGCTTATCCAGGAAAATAAAGAGTTTGTTATTGAACGTCTTGCAGTCAAAAATAAAAACGTAAGCGAAACAGTAGAAAAAATTATTGAATTCGATAACCAACGCAGAAGTTTTCAAAATCAATCTGATAACAAACTTGCTGAACTTAATAAAGTCTCTCAGCAAATTGGTCAGCTTATGAAATCGGGACAAAAAGAAGATGCCGAAAAAGCTAAACAAGTTACTGTTAGTTTAAAAGAAGAAATCAGCATACTTGGTCAAAAATTGGCCGATACCGAAAAGCAACTTCATGACGTTTTGGTAACATTACCAAATCTTCCTCATTCATCAGTACCAGTCGGAAAAACTCCAGAAGATAACGAGATAGTAAGATCTGGCGGACCTGCAATTAAAGAGGATGACAAAATGGTTCCTCATTGGGATCTTGCAAAAAAATATGACATCATTGATTTTGACCTTGGAAATAAAATTACTGGAGCTGGTTTCCCAGTTTATAAAGGAAAAGGAGCAAAATTTCAACGTTCACTTATAAGTTTCTTTTTGGATGAAGCTACAAATGCAGGTTTCCGTGAAGTAATTCCTCCTTACATGGTAAATGAAGATTCGGGATTTGGCACAGGACAGTTACCAGATAAAGAGGGACAAATGTATCACGATGCAACAGATAATTTATTTTTAATTCCAACAGCAGAAGTTCCGGTTACAAATATTTTTCGCGATGTAGTTTTAAATGAATCAGAATTTCCTGTAAAATATACTGCTTACTCTCCATGTTTCAGACGTGAAGCTGGTTCTTATGGAAAAGAAGTAAGAGGATTAAACCGTTTACATCAGTTTGACAAAGTAGAAATTGTTGTTGTAGCTAATCCAAAAGACTCTTATGACCAACTGGAGAAAATGGTTAGTCATGTTGAGAATTTATTGTTAAAACTTGAATTACCATACAGAATATTGAAGCTTTGCGGTGGCGATATGAGTTTCACCTCTGCCTTAACTTATGATTTTGAAGTTTATAGCGAAGCACAAAAACGTTGGTTAGAAGTTAGCTCTGTTTCAAATTTCGAATCATTTCAGGCTAATCGGTTAAAATTAAGATACAAAGACGAAGCTACTAAAAAGAACCAACTTGCTCATACCTTAAATGGAAGTGCCTTGGCATTACCAAGAATTGTTGCAGCATTATTAGAAAATAACCAAACTCCAGAAGGAATAAAAGTTCCTGAGATTTTAACATCATACACTGGCTTTAAATTTATTGACTAGTTACAAAATGAGACTAACCCTTTATATTCTGGTATTAGTACTTGCTACTAATTTACTTTTTGCACAGGAAGGATTTAAAGGTGGTTTGTTATTAGGTGCTGTTGCTTCACAAGTTGATGGCGACAGATTAGAAGGTTATTACAAAGGTGGAGCTCAGGCAGGTGTTTTTGTTGTAAATAAGTTCAATAAAAAAACAGGTATTACCATTGAAATGAAATATATTCAAAAGGGTAGTTCGGTAAATCATATTGACAGTATTAATCCACAAAACAACAGGTACTATAAACTCAGATTAAACTATGTAGAAGTTCCGTTTATGTTTAACTTCTATATGAAAAAGAAATTTATGCTTGAATTAGGTGCAGGTTTTTCATATTTATTCAGAGCCCGTGAAGATACAGATGGTAATGGCTTTATGGAACCAACTCCTCAGTTTAAAAAATTTGATGTGCCATTTGTTTTTGGTTTCTGCTATTACCCATTCGATAAATTTCATATTGATTTCAGATATTCTTACTCAATGTTAGCAATTAGAAATCATCCCGGAAATCAGACCTGGTATTTTAACAGAGGACAGTATAACAATTTGTTATCATTTGGAATGTTTTTGCATTTTTAATAATTATAATTTTGAAAGCAAATAAAATAATAATAGCTATTACAGGTGCAAGTGGCTCTGTTTATGCAAAGCAATTGCTAGACAAATTATTATTATTACCATTACAACCAGAAATCGCAGTTATTTTTTCAGATAACGGAAAAAAAGTTTGGAACTTTGAACTTGATAACCAAGAATTAGACGAAAGCAAAATTAAAATATTTCCGGCAAACGATTTTTTTTCAGCTGTAGCAAGTGGTTCTGCAGGATATAATTCAATGATTATAGTACCCTGCTCAATGGGAACAATAGGCAGAATAGCATCAGGAACTTCAGATAATTTAATTATTCGTGCTGCAGATGTAATGTTAAAAGAAAAAAGACAATTAATAATAGTACCACGAGAAAGTCCGTATAATCTTATTCATATAAGAAATTTGGAAACAGTTCTTCTTGCAGGTGCCGAAATTATTCCAGCATCACCTTCTTTTTACAGTAAACCTAAGTCGGTTAATGAACTTGTAAATACTATTACCGAGAGAATTTTAAGCAGATTAGGTTACACTGACAATACATATAAATGGGGCGAATAAGATAATTACTCAACTATTATCTCTTTAAACACACATTGTTTTTGAAATGTTCCGGATTTATCCTTGTCAAATGTTACACCTAAATTTAACTGATAAGTACCGGGTTTATCGAATGTTCTGCTAATTTTTTGACCAACAAATTTTTTATTATCAGAAAACGACCAAATAAACTGGTCTATTTTTTTATCAGGCATATTTGACTGACTTCCGTCAAATTCAACTATTTCACCAACCTTTACTTTATCGTTACAAATTATATATGGTCCTGCTGGATCTTCTACAGATAACAAGTAAGAAGCTATCATTTTATAGACATCGCCTGTTAAAGTATCTATCATATTTAACGAAACATTATATGCACCTGGTCCCGGAAAACAATGATCGGCTTCAAAAGTTTTTTCTTTAGTGCTATCGCCAAAATCCCATTCATAAACAACCGGAATTGTATCCAAATCAACTGTTTTTCCTTCAACAAAATGATAACAATAATTTCTTTCAACTAATGTATCACAATTTTCAAATGCGGGAAGTGTAGAATAAAATTTATAAATATCATCATTCCCATTTCTGTCAGATGTAAAAAAACCATTCTCCGTTGTGTTATCACAAATAAAACCAAAATCGTTATACTTTGTGTTTATCGGTTCATTTAGTCGAACAGGCTTTGACCAGATTCCATCCTGAAAATCTGAATAAAATATATCGTAATTATAAATACTATCATAATTATTTGAAAAATATAGCCTGGAATTCTGAAAAACAAAAGGAAATAACTCACTTGCTGTACTGTTTATTTCTTTTCCAAGATTTTTCGGACTTGTCCAACTACCATTTCTTAAATACGAAACATAAATATCATATTTTCCGAAGCCACCAGGTTTATCAGAGGTAAAATACAAAGTATTTCCCTCATCATTTATAGAAGGATGACCAAAATTATATTTTTCATCATTATACGGAAATGGAATTGGGCTTTGCCAGATATCACTCACTTTACTACAAATAAAAAGCCCTACATTAGTTTTTTCTTTTCTTGCATTTTTCTTTGGTTCATAGTTTTTTGAGAAAACTAGTATTTTACCATTTGTTGAAAGAGGACCATCATTATAGTCAGTATTTATAATTTGCAATAATGCTTCAGCCTCTTCTTTCTGGGCAAATTTATTTAACGGTGAAAAATAAACATTATAGAAAGACAAATTATCTGCACCTTGTTTGCTAATAATTATATTCTCTCTTGAATTTGAACAATAAAAAAATCCATTTCCAAAATATGACGCACCTAATTCACTATAATCACGGGTGCTCTGTCTTATATTCTTAATTTCTATAAATGACTGTGCTAATGCGTTTATACTTAGCAATACAACAATAAACAATGATATGGAATATTTAAAGCTCATGTAAATCAAAATAATTTTATTGATTCGGCATTAGTTTTATATGCGAACTCATACCTTAACATAAACTCATTTGTGCCATGAGCATACCGGTTAAGCATAGAAGTTGAAAAATCGTGAGAATAACCAATTTTAAACTGATTGTTTATTTTATAATCAATTATCCATATCATTGCATCACCAAATCTCAAAGACACTGACATTCCTAAAGCATCATATATACTTAAACCTAAATTTAAATCCATTTGAGTTTGTAAGCCTGGATATGACTTTATTAAACAAGATGGAATAAACTTAATATCCTTATTTAATTTAAAGACATAACCTGCTGTAAAAAAAACATTTCTTGCATTTGCTTTTAATGAATCAGGAGTTTTTCCAAAAACATCATAACCATAATGTAAAATTGAAGGTACTGATAAACCTACATATAATCTATTCGAATAATAATATGTGCCTAAGCTAAAATCCGGTCGATTGCTCTTTAAATACTGACCTTCAAAACTTGCATCACCAGTGGTATTTGTTAATACCGAATTTAAGTTTGAACGAAACATATTTAAACCACCACCTAGTCCAAAAGCTAAAGTTCGATGATTTTTCTTAAAACGAATACGATATGCATAGCTGATAAAAATACCATTATGTTTAGATACTCCGATTCTATCAGAGAACAGTTGTAAACCAACAGCAGAACTCATTTGATTAAGAGGAGTATGTGCGCTAAATGTCATTGTTCTTGGTGCTCCGTTAAAACCTACCCATTGATCCCTGTATAGTAAAGAAGTACTTAAAACTTCTCTACTTCCTGTATATGCTGGATTTATTGCCTGCCCGTTTGACATATACTGACTAAAGTGATGATAGTACTGAGCAAATAAATTACCAGTAAACAAAAAAACAGTAACAATAAGAATTATTTTTTTCATTTCATTACCGTTTTATTATTATGTATCCCTTTTTGGTTTCTGAGTTATCATATTTCAGAATATAGAAATATGTATCTTCTGGCAAAATAATACCACCGGAAGTTTTGCCATCCCATTTGTTATCATATGGTCTCATTCTAAAAACCTCTGTTCCCCATCTGTTAAAAACGACTAATTCAGAACCCGGATAATTCTCAATTCCGGTAACTTCAAAATAATCGTTCACACCATCACCATTAGGCGAAAAACCTTCAGGAATTTTGGAATTTGTTACAGTAATTTTAACCTCATCTGATAAAGGCCCACATGGTCCATTTGAGACAGTCCATTTGAAAATATTTTCCCCGGTAGATATAGCACTTGCTACCGTATGAGCATCATTAGAATACACAAAACTAGCACTTCCCATAACAACCGACCAATATCCTGTTCCATAAGGAGGAGGTGTTGCACTTAAAGGAGTAGAGTTTTCATTTACTAAAGAAATATCAATTCCAGCGTTTGGTGGACTTATTGCATGATAAAAAATTACCGATACATGAACACTATCTTCACAAATTAAGTTTTGTGCATGCCAATAAAGTGAATACGAAAAAGAATTAGTAGAAAAAGAAGGAACAGAGATTTCAGAATTATATAGGACATTTGATGTTACAAAACTCACTAATGCTGGTGCTGTCCACCAGCCATTACCAGTAGTTACAGGAGTTGCATCCATAATAGCATTATTTCCACAAACAATTATTGGACTTGTAGCTGAAAGAGTAAAAGATATTGAGTAAATTGTTACAATATTACTTGGATAAGAATTAGAAACTAAATGTATTATTCTTCTAAAGGATGCAGAATCTGTAATACCTGTTGGAACATAATTCTCACTGGTAACACCTGGAATAACCTGCCAAACAGTTGAAGTACCTGATTTCATTTCCCAGGTAAAAGTAGCCCCTACAGGTGGTGTTCCGCTAGTACCTTTAATAGTATCCAAAGCAGTGCCATTACAAGCAGTACTATTTGCAATTGAAATAGTATTTGCCGGATAAATCGGATATACTGCCAATGTATTACTAACGCTCGTACAAAAACCGGAATTTACAATTCTTTTATAATACAAAGTATCATATGCTGCGTATGAAATATACCAATAAAAAGTATTTGGCATTGTTGCAGTTGAAAATGTTATATTATCATTACTATATCGCCACAAAAATTCATATGTACCATTTCCTCCTGTTGGTGAATTTGTATTGCCAATATTTGTTGTTGTACCATAATTCACTGAGATACCCGTAGTGCTAAGTGTTGTAGTGTATATAATGTTATTTTGTATTGGAGGAGTAACATGAATAGTAATCACATTACTTATTATTACATTTAATCCATTTACAATTACTATTCTTCTGAATTTTTTTGTAGTAAGAATATTTAAAGGATTATAATTTGCATTTGTAGCACCTGATATATCTTCCCATATTGTACCATTAAAAAATTGCCATTGGTATGTATAATTAATCTCAGAATTACCATTTATAGAAGAGCCCATACCACTACAGATTATAGTATCAGGACTAACAATAACATTACTGTCAAGTAAAAGAACTTTTACCGGATTACTATATGAAACACAAGCCAGTTCAGAAGAAGGAAGAAGTATGTATGCGAATCTGTCATAATAAAAAGTAGTGTCGGCACCTTCAGAAAAAATTAAATTCTGATTTAAATATGTACCTTCAGTTGCCGGAAATGTTACAGTAAAATTTGGATTTTGCGATTTTAACCATAAAAATTTTATTGTATCTGTTAAAGTTCCGCCGGTAATTAGTGTCCCATTAAATTGCGATGGAATAATACCTATGTGAATACTCTGAGTAGGTGGATTAACTATATTTGCAGAAAAATTTGTTGATCCAGGAATAACTTTAACAACACACACATTACTTGTATCGGTAAACCCATCGGAAATTACAATTCTTTTATAAAAATTTTGCGTAGCACCTGGATTTGGTGGTTGATACTGCGGAAAAGTATCTGTTAATGATATTACATTCCAGATATTTGATAAAGTATCTAAACTTTTTATCCACTTAAATTTAACAATGGCACCTACTCCTAATGGCATAGTTCCGGTTATTGGCAATGAAAGTGATGTGCCGCAAAGAATTTTATATTTATCAATATTATTATTTGTAATTGCTTTGCTTTGCTTTAAAGTACTTTGAGAATATGAATTAATACTAATAGAAACTAATAATATTAGTATAATTGAAGCGATATGTAAATAATAATATTTCATTTTTTATTGTAAAACAAATCTACAATGATTTTTTCATTTTAATAAAGAATTTTTTTTGCAAATTCATTAAATTGTATCCCATCAAAATTTCCTGAGCTCATCATTAATAAAACTTTATTATTGTATTCAGACGATAATAGATAGTCGATAAGTTGCCTTGAATCTGTAAAAATTTTTAATCCTTTTTTACCAAATGCATTCATAACCTCTTCAACAGAAATCTGCTCAAGCCTTTTGTGCTCTATAGTATGATGATTATAATAAACAATTGCCTCATCAGCTGCCTCCATAGATTTTTCATATTGAGGTAGAAACTCTTTTTTCAAGCTACTGAATGTGTGTAGTTCAAGACAGGCAACTAATTTTCTATTTGTAAACTGCTCTTTTACTGCATCAATTGTAGCTTTAACTTTTGACGGTGAATGTGCAAAATCAAGAAATATTGTGGTATTTTCTGTTTCACCTAACTTTTGTAAACGTTTATTTGCTCCTTTAAAAGTTGAAATTGCCGAGTAAAATTCGCTATCAGAAATTCCGGCCAGTTTACAAATCTCTTTTGCTCCGCTTATATTTTCTAAATTATGCTTGCCAAAAACCTCTATTGAAATTTCACCGGAATCAGTTTTTAATATGGTTTTATTATTTTCGGTTCTGTGGTCATGCACTCCGTAAGAAATATTCTTAATACCTGCTTTTAAATTTTTAGAAAGTTTTTCTAATTCAATATCGCCTTTGTACCATACCAACGCACCGTTATCTTCTATCATTCCTGCAAAAATCGAAAACTGTTCTATATAATTTTCAAATGTTGGAAAAACATTAATATGATCCCATGCAATACCACTCAACAAAGCATAGTGCGGATGATATAAATGAAATTTTGGCCTTAAATCATCAGGTGAAGAAAGATATTCATCGCCTTCAATTATCATATATTTTGCATCTTTTGAAAGAGCGACCATAGTATCAAAACCCTGCACCTGTGCACCAACCATATAATCAAATGCTCTACCCGACTCACGCATAACATGCATTATCATTGATGTAATAGTAGTTTTTCCATGACTGCCACCAATTACAATTCTGATTTTATCTTTAGATTGTTCGTACAAATATTCAGGGTATGAATAAACCTTTAACCCTAACTCTTTTGCTCTTATCAGTTCAGGATTATCACCACGGGCATGCATACCAAGTATTACAGCATCCAGACCATTATGAATTTTTTCGGGAAACCAGCCTTGTTTTTCGGGCAATAAATTACATGCAGCCAATCTTGATTTTGAAGGTTCAAAAATTTCATCATCGCTACCTGTAATTGTATAATTTTCTTTTTTATGTAAGGCAAGTGCCAGATTGTGCATTGCACTCCCGCCTATTGCAATAAAATGAACATTCATAATTTGTTTTTTTAAGATTTGTAAAAATATAAATAAAAATATCTCAAACTATTTTAGGCCATCATAGTTTTAATAAAGATATTGACTATTTTATTTACAATATTATTTGAATATTGATAGCAAAACCATTAATAAAAAGATTAGAGGAGTTGGAGATATTGTGATTGTAAAATAAGTTACAACTCTATATTTGAACATTGTTATTTTGTAATAAACGAAGCACCTAATTGTTTATGTAATAACTTTTAGTTAAAGTTTATTTATTATTTTTCACTTGTAATATTACTAAAGTTGACTTAACCCTATCATCAAAAGTTTTTAAAACAACATAATACCATTTATGATCAGGAATATCAACAGTAAAAAGATCATTCTGCCTGTGTTTTTTTACAGCTGTTTCAAAATCTTTTACCATCATACCTTCAGAAAACCAACCTAAGTCACCAAAGGTTTTATTGTTGTCCATATTATATTGCTTAACTAATTTTTTGAATGAAACTCCATCATTATATTTTTTAATAATTACATCTCTCAAACTATCAATCTTCATTTTAGTTAACTCATCTCCATTTAAATAAATATAACTTACTCTAAAAGTTAATGAAGATGAAGATTCAATTATTTTATAAATATAATTTTTGAAAGTAATAATTTCACCTTTCTTCTTCTCAAAAAGTATCTTGGATATTTCCGAAGAGTCAACATCTGATGAAATTGTTAGCAACTCACTTTCATAAGTTGAATTTGTTTTTATAAAATTATTTGCTTCATCAATTGTGTTAATTTTTATTATGCTTTCTTGTATACTCTGTCCAAATGTAGCAACATTAAGAAACAACAGGCAAACAATTAAAATTTTACTTATATTTATTTTCATTATAAAACCACCATTACTGCACAATGTTTTAAAACTATTATTCCTATTATTTCTTTTTTAATTGTTTTTTCACCCAATTTTCAAGTTCGTTCTTGTTTTCTAATTCAATTATTTCATCCATTTTCTTATCGCTTTTTAATCCATTGCCTTTTTTATAAAATGAAACAGCACTTCTAATTCCAGCTAAATTACATTTAATCAGATCCTCCGAATAAGAATTTTCAATTGAATATTTTGCCCATCCACCAAAAAAGGTTGCCAATAACTCCGGATTCTTTTTGGTAAATGGTAACACACTATAATCAATTTCAATAGTAACCGTAGGCGAGTTAACTAACCACGCATACAATAATGCCATTTGCGTTCTTCTAAAATCAACATCTTTATTAATTGGTGTATTGTTAAGCCAATTAATGGTATTTAAAAGCTGTTTCTCGCTTTTAATAAAAGCCTCTCTTGTAGAATCGGGCAATTCAGTTAAAAGATTATCTGTTTGCGAAAAAATTAAATTTGAGAAGTTTGACAATAAAATAATCAACAAAATCTTCTTGATAGCTTTCATAAATAAATGTTTATTTGATTAGTAGTTTTATCTTGTCTTTTTCATATAATTATTGAAGCTAATTAACGACAAGCATTTTCGTGCAGTCGGTGTTAAACCGCTAAGAATTTTATTTAATGTTAAAGTTATCAAGTTGCCCATAGCTGCACGTTGTTTTCGTAGATGGTGTTAGGCAAAGTGCTTTGTTTCTAATATCTTTTTAAACTCTTTATTTGAATCAAGTTTGTAACGTGTCATGATGTTTTTATAGTTTGCTAAAAGTTTTGATTTTCGAGGTGTAATAATTATATGATTTATTTTATCAGTTGAAGTATACTGAAAGTCAAATCCATATGAATTAAGGAAACCAATTAAAGTCAAATGAAAAGTTTGAATCAAATCCCATCTATATCTTTCCTCTTCTGGGGTCATTCCGTCAAAAAAGATACAAATTTGAGCAATAGAATCGTTATATAAGTATAATTCTTCATTATAGTCATTATAACTTATTACTTTATCCTGTCTAATAAAGGACTCAACCATTTTTTCAAAATTATTTCTAAAAAAATGATCTCTAGCAATACTTTTATCATATTTAAATCCTTCAAAAAATTTTACGTCGCAAAATATTTGTGGAAAAGTCCTTAAGAATTTAATAAATTCTAAATCTTTTTTTGAAGCAAAAGTTGAGTCAATAAATATAAGTTCACCTTCAATTTTTCTTATATATGCAAAGAAAGTCACAAAGCGATAGACAAAACTTTTAAAATAATTTCCTTGATCATATTTTCCATTAACATTAAGCCAATTCTCTTTATAATTCTCACTGAAGTTCCACAATCTATGGTTTAATTGTTCTGCAATATTTAATAATTGCATTTTATTTTTTGCAAGTAATGTCTTTAATATTTTTTGTTGCTCATATTTATGTTCATTTTCTAATTTGTTAAGATGTATTCTTTTTTCGATCCAACTTTTAGTCAAGAAAGAAAGTAAAGTTGTTATGATTGCAGTAAAAGCAGCAATAATTGCAGCTTGTGCTTCGGGTGAATAATCTTTAAGAAATGTCATATTTTGTTTTTTTTAAGCATTTTGCCTAACTAATCGCTATACCCCACTCCATATAGTATAAATATTTATAAGCATTTACATTTAATGAATAGTCTGCTATATATTAATCGTATTATTTAATTTGTTATATTTAATTCTTTAAATTTGTCTATTGTTAAACAAAATAGTTTGTATAAATCAAGCAATTCAGCTTTAGAATTTACAGTCCTACTTACTAAACTTGTGAGATTTATTGTTGATTCTTTTTCTTGATAGTTACATATGAAAGAAAAGACATTATTTTTAAGCAAAATATTTTTAATGTTAGCAATGTCCAGTACATTTTTTATTATTTCAATATTTTGTCCTTGAATTAAATATTTCTTGTCGAATAATTCATCATTTAAAATAATATCCTGCTGTCCAAAAAATTTAAAAAGTTTTTCAATGGAATCTTCATATGTTAATGAAAATTCAAGCTTTTGTTTAACTTTTATAATACAATTAATTTTTAGTGGATGAGTGTCGGATTCTGTAAATTCGATATTAAAATCCTGATAAGGAATTTGCAAGCATAATAATTCTAAGTCCCTAGATACTGTTTGTTTAATTTTAAAAACTCCATTAAGGTCTTTTGCAAGTTCACTCCAAAATTGTCTTTTCTTTGAGATGTCTATGAAACCTAATGTTTGCGTAACATACATTTGTCTAAAAAGACTCTCTTTGTTTTCTTCTTTATTCATAATAATACGTGTTTACTAATCGCTATTTCTAACTCTAAACAAATTTAATATTTATAATTTTCTAACAAATAATTAGAATCAAATATATATAATAACAAATTAAAAACAAAATAATATCAATCTGTTAGGGATTACTGCAAGAACTATAAACACTTTAGACACTTTAGACACTTTAGGCACTTTAGGCACTTTAGGCACTTTAGGCACTTTCTTTAGGTTACCCCAAACTCCTTATGCTGGCTTTTAAAATTTTTACCTACTTCGGCACATTCTGCTTCTTTCTCAAATTCAATCATTAAATGACTATTTGTAAGAACCTTAAAACATGTATTAAGTTTAAATATTTCTTTATAAACTTTTCTTTTTGTTACAGAATCAAAAAGTTTATTTTTTCTTATATTTTTACGATAAGTAATAAATGAAGAGATATAAATTAAAGGATAGTGTAAAATAAAAAGCAGTAACGATGTAGTTTTTACTTTTGTTGGATGTACTTTTTTTATTTTAAAACCAGATAGTTTTGCCAATACTCTTAGCTTTTGTATTCCTATTAAAAATATATGTCCAAAATAAATTTCATCAGAAATATTTTTTTCAGACATCCAGATACTATCAAGCTCATTAGGCGGCATTATTGAATGGAAACGCTCACTTTCGGTTAACAAATAACTAAACTTGGCTCTAAGGTTAGAATAGTTAGGGGTAGTAATTAACAACGTGCCATTTATCTTAAGCACTCTGTTAAACTCACGCAAAGCATTAAACTGATCCTGAAAATGCTCAATTCCCTCCTGACAAATTAATGCATCGGCAGAATTATTTTGCAATGGAATTCCCTTTGCAATTTCTGCTCTGGTGCATGTAAGATTTTCAACATTAAAGTATTCGGGAAATAAATCAAATGCCAGAGGAACCGCACCAATATTTTTTAAAATGTTTGAAGTAACCCCATTTCCTGCAGGAAAATCAACAATAATTTTATTACTAAACCTTACTTTATTAGCTAACAAATATTGCTTTACATAATATTTAATGCTATTTGGATTGTCTTCGTAATTCATGGGTTAATTGGGCAATAATAAATACAAACATAAATAAACTTTCTACTAAATAAAAAAGAAAAAAAATTTACTGAAATTAAAAAAAAGTTTTGAGTTTAATCTTAGAATTATCATGTGTGTAGGTCTCGATACAATTCGACTCTTTAAACAGAGACGAATTACTCGACCTGACTGATAAGGGTTTTTGCGGGTTGTCATATCGAGTAGCTTTTTAATTAAATGCCTAAGGTTGAAATATGTTCTACAAAAGCGTATCGAGATCAAGAGGTGGAAAAATCATATTAATATAATTTTTAATGATCGTTTTGAAATTCAAAACTTTTCTAAAACATTATTAAACTAATTCTTTTTAAGCAGATATCCTATCCTAAAGCCATATGTAAAACCTGGCATCCATTCATTTTGTGATCTTAGAGGATCATAAAAAGATCCTCGAAATTCCTGTTCTTCATCAATATCTGATTTAACATTTCTATATCTTATGCCAATACCAACATAATAATCAATACACAGGCGATACCAGGGTTTTATATGAATATTAAATCCGGTTAACAAATTAGCATAATAAGAACTCACATTTGTTGTTTTGGGTTTAGCCATGCTATATGGGCCCATATCAACCCAAATCTCACTTTTTGCATTATATTTATTTATTCCTAATTCGAGTCCAACAAAATGCTTGGCATATTTACTAAATTCAAAAGGATAAAATTTTAAAGTATTAATAAACTTAAATCCTTTTATTTCTTTATCAAAAGAACCATCGGGCGACAATCCAGAATTAATATAACCCAACTCATGATATAAAGAAAGCCGTTTTCTGATGGAATACTCTGCTCCAACTTGAATTGCCGGAATATAAGGATCCATTATATTAACAAAATTAAGCCTTAAAATAATTTTTCTGTTAGGCCATATTGAATCTTGATTATGAATAAAATTAGCATAAATGATGTTTGAGCTAAACAATATAACAAATAACAATAATATTTTAAAAAATCTCATTACATTATAAATTTTATTGTTTCTTACTCTTTTAATATTTGCGATAACAGAGTAATATTGTTTATATCCGAATAATCGTATTGATAAAATCCTGTTTCACCAATAACAAACATCGTTTTATTATACAAAATAATATCATATGTTGTAATTCCATCAATATGACTCATCGGCAATATGTTATAAGGATTTCTAACATCGTACAAATCAAGTCCGTTTGTACCATTACAAACAAACAGATAAGTACTGTCTAATCCCAGTCCAAAGGGACTTGTCATAAAATGACTTCTAATCAGAACAGGATCAGAAATATTTTTAATATCCAGTATATCTAATCTGTTAACATTTGTATTTCTACAGAGAGAACCGCTTCTTAATGTAACAAAGGCCAGACTATCATTTGCAACCACCGGATCGCAGGATAAAATATGTTCCGACTTTGCAATATAACTAGGTACAGAAGGATTTGTTATATCATAAATATACATTCCATCTTGAGAACCGATAAACAAATAATTATTAAATGGGAAAATCGTTTCTATTCCAAAACCAATATTCACGGTATTTACAAGGGTAGTTGCTGTAGGTGTTGCAATATCGAAAACTTTTAATGAAGTATTGTCAACAGAATACAGATAATCACCACAAACAGTAAAACGAGCCATTGATCCGCCTTTACCTTTACTGTTAATTGCATCAGTACCCTCTTTTGAACAGGAGATAAAAACTGATGAAATTATAATTGCTGCTAAAATTATTGTTGCTCTCATATTATCTTCTGCATTTAGGGTTAACAAGAGTTTGTTTAATCCAACCTGTAACATATCCACGACTGGTATCAACACATTCAAAGTAGCCATAGGTATCTTCAGGATACATTTGAGTAATATTAGAGTAAACATTTGGCAATCTCTTAACCAATACAGGCGTAGCAAGAGTATTTATATCAATTACAACAAGGTCATTGTAATTATCCGCATAAATGAACCCGTTTTTTATCGCTAAGTCTATGTTACCAGGAATACTAAAAAAAGCTACATTCTGAGGATTTGTTTTGTCATGATTATCAATTACATGTATTCCTTTATATTGCTCGTTGATAAACACATATTCACCATAAATATAAATTTTACCGGTCTTGTTTAATGGCTGAGCACCATTAAAACTTATCAAATGTGCTGTATTTTTATCTACATATAAAGGTTTCATCCCTTCTACAATAAAGTCTTTGCCTTTTCCTGCACCAAAAAGCAGAGTTAAAAGAAAGAGTCCCAAAATTATTTTTGCTCTCATATTTTATTAGTTTTATAGACGATAGACCAACTTTTCAAAAATAGGTTGCATAAATTCTTTCTGCTTTTTGACATCATATTTCATTATTTTTTTTCTTGATTAGAATATTCATTTAATTATCTTTAAAGTTTAAATTGAAAAATGCAGAACACAAAACCAAGATACAATTTTAATGACATAACTCTCTTTATTTCAAATAAGATAAAGCAGACAGGTGCTATTAATTTTTGTCAGGCAAATTACCTTATTCCCGGAGATGACAAAAAAGAACTATGGCTTTCAAAATATTTTTCTGCTTTTGCAAACTCAGGCGGTGGAACAATAATCTTTGGAATTAAAAAGTTAAAAGAAAGAGCAAATGAACTTGATGAAATTAATTTTAATACTGTTTCAGATTTCTGGCTTAAAAATTTAATTGAAAACGAAATTTATCCTAAAATTGAAAATGTTGAAGTTTACGAGATTCAGAACACCCAAAATTCCAATAAAGGAGTAATAGTTGTTAATATTCCCAAAAGCAATGTCCGCCCGCATATGGCATTAGACAACAGGTATTATTTCAGGGTTGGCAATAAAACAGAAATGATGTTAGAACAACATGTAAGAGAAATGTATAATGTTGCCTCTGTTTCTAACATGGAATTTATTGGGATAGTAAATACTCAGGGAGTGCCAACATTAGAAAACGGGAAAATTCTTAACATTAATTTTTACCCTAAATTTCTTGTTAAAAATTCGGGAAGTGCTGTTGAAAGTAATTTTAAATTTGAACTATGGCTGCCTTCTGAGTTTCATGATTCTTTGTTTTCGGCAATGCAGAATTATTTTAACAGAATAGAAGGAAGATATTCTGTTTTCTCAGTTCCAAATCGTCAATCCGTTTTTCAAAATGAGATTTGCAATATACTTGAGGCAAAAATATTTGTAAACTACGAAAACATTAATGTTTTTAATAAATCTGAAATAATTATAAAACTTTATTATTCAAACGGATTAAAAGAATTTAATTATAGCCTTAAAGAAACTTTTACTTTCGAAAACCAACTATTACAGGTTAGTGATTTTGTTAAGAAATCTTTAACCTAAACTTAAAAATACCAACTATGAAAAAATCAATTATTTACTTAATTCTTCCATTAATGATTGGATTACAACAATGTAAGAACTGTTCGGATGACAATTCAGAACAAGTGAAAAAATCAAGCATTACCGAAGCAACAATTAAACAAGCAGTAGATACACTCGTAACAATGTACGGTGAAGACCGAAAAGAATTAATTAATAAAGGTGTGAGTCAGGCAGCTGCTTTATGGTTTGAAAGTGATGGAACTGCCGATGATTTTAAAAATTTCTGTAAGGAAAATTATCTTGGAACTGATTTAATGCGTGAAGCAGTTTTTATTAAAATTCAGCACCAGCTGGAAATTCTGAATGGAAACTTTAACAGAATAACAATAGGATTAATGGAACCACTTCATCTTGGTAACGACGAGCTTTTACCTATTGATGAAATGTTTGGTAGCTATAGTGTTAGTTCACATTTAGCCGACGATTTTTTTGCTAACAAAATTGCTTTTGTTACAATATTAAATTTCCCAGCATATACATTAAAAGAAAAGAATGAATCAGCAGCTTCATGGAGCAGATTACAATGGGCATATGCACGTTTAGGTGATATTTTTTCGAGCAGAGTACCTGCTGACTTAATTCAAAAAATCAGCGAAACAATTACTGCTGCTGATACTTATATAAGCGAATACAATATTTTTATGGGTAATCTTGTTGATGATAACAATAAAACATTATTTCCAAAAGACCTGAAACTTATTACTCACTGGGGTTTAAGAGATGAACTAAAATCAAATTATCAGGGTGATGCTGGGCTCGAAAAACAAAAAATGATTTATGAAGTTATGAAAAAAATAATTACACAGGAAATTCCTTCTGATGTAATTAATAGCGACAAATACCAATGGAACCCTAAATCAAACAAACTTACACAAAACAATGCTGAAATTAAATTCAAACCGGAACCTGATACTCGTTATGAACATTTGTTAAATGTTTTTCTTGCAAACAAAAAAATAGATGCTTATAGTCCACAATACCCGACTTATATACAAAGAAAATTTGATGGAGAAATGGAAATGTCTCAGGAAGAAGTTGAAAAATTATTTATTGAATTTATCAGTTCACCTCAGGTAAAAGAAGTTGCAGCCTTAATAAAAAGCAGACTAGGACGCGACCTACAGCCATTTGACATCTGGTATGACGGATTTAAATCACGCAGTACAATTTCAGAGACAGAACTTACAGACGTTGTTAAAACAAAGTACCCAACAAAAGAAAAATTCCAGCAGGATTTACCATTAATACT
Organism: Bacteroidia bacterium; assembly: GCA_016218155.1. Classification (NCBI taxonomy): domain Bacteria; kingdom Pseudomonadati; phylum Bacteroidota; class Bacteroidia; species Bacteroidia bacterium. Next base: position 24,124 of record JACREQ010000032.1, on the reverse strand, counting down.
TCAGAAACTTGAATTTACACCCGAAAAAGCAAATGAAATTTCAAGCAGAATTAACGTAGATGCTTCACGTGGTGCAGGTCATGCATGGGGCAGCGAAATGCGCGGAGATAATGCTCATTTACGTACCAGAGTTGGCAAAGACGGAATGGATTACAAAGGATATAATATTGCCGTACACGAATTCGGGCATACAGTTGAGCAAACCCTTTCTTTATACGACATGGATTATTATACGATGAAAGGTGTTCCCAATACAGCATTTACAGAGGCGTTAGCTTTCATTTTTCAAAAACGCGATCTTGAATTAATTGGAATAAAGAATTCAGATCCATTAAAAAAGGACATGTTGGCATTGGATAATTTCTGGGCTTGCTACGAAATCATGGGGGTTTCTTTAGTTGACATGCAGGTTTGGAAATGGTTATATGCTAATCCTGATGCAACTCCTGCACAATTAAAAGAACAAGTAATTATTATTGCAAAAGATGTATGGAATAAATATTATGCTCCGGTATTTGGTTCAAAGGATGAGCCTATACTTGCAATTTATTCTCATATGATTGATGCTCCTCTTTACCTTTCAGCTTATCCGGTTGGACATCTTATCGATTTTCAGATTGAGAAACAAATTGATGGAAAGAATTTCGCAAGTGAAATTCAGAGAATATACACACAAGGCAGACTCATACCACAAGTTTGGATGAAAGAAGCCGTTGGAAAAGAAGTTTCTATTCAACCTATGTTAGAAGCCACAACCGAAGCACTAAAAAAAGTAAAATAAAATTCTTAATATTGAAGCAAAGGGAATAAGCTTAAATCTTATTCCCTTTTTTTATGAATTTTTATTTAAAATGAGATTTGAGTATCTTTGTACCTAAATTTCAAATTTTAAAATTCATGGCTTATAACTTACTAAAAGGCAAAAAAGGTATTATTTTCGGTGCCTTAAACGAACAATCTCTTGCATGGAAAATCGCAAAACGCGCTGTTGAAGAAGGTGCAGAAATTACTTTGTCAAACACTCCAATGGCATTAAGACTTGGAACTCTTAAACAACTTTCAGAAGAATGCAATGCACCTATTTATCCTGCTGATGCAACAAGTTTTGCAGAAATAGAAAGTGTATTTCAACAATCAATGGATCATTTTGGTGGTAAAATAGATTTCTTCCTTCATTCTATTGGTATGTCGATGAACGTTAGGAAAAGTCTCCCTTTTGATAATCTTAATTATGATTATTTAATGAAAACTTTAGATATTTCGGGAGTTTCATTTCACAGAATGTTGCAGGTTGCACGAAAATTAGACGCTATAAATGACTGGGGTTCAGTTGTTGCATTATCATATATTGCAGCTCAACGTACTTTTTATCGTTACAATGACATGTCGGAAGCAAAAGCTTTACTTGAATCAATTGCACGTAGCTTTGGTTATATGTACGGGCGTGACAAAAAAATCAGAATAAATACTATCTCTCAATCCCCAACTGCAACAACTGCAGGTAGCGGCGTAAAAGGTTTTGACAGCCTATTGGATTTCACAGATAGAATGTCACCTTTGGGCAATGCTTCAGCTGATGAATGTGCCGATTATTGCGTAACATTATTCAGTGATTTAACACGAAAAGTAACAATGCAGAATTTATTTCATGATGGCGGATTCTCCAGTATGGGAATGAGTTTAAGAGCAATGGAAGCAATTGATAAAGATATTTAATTCTTTTCAGTTTCTTTAAAACCAGCAACAAAAACATTTCCGATTAAAGCCGGAATACCTACATTTATTATCCATAATAATGTTGATGCTGATATTATTTCAGCATACATTTGGCTAAAAACACCAAAGAAAATAACGGCAACCGACCCTCTTATTCCAATTTCTGCAAGTGTAAATGTTGGAATAACTGTAACAACATAAAAAGTCAACACTGACGCCAGAATGCAGTTCAGCATAGATATTTCAATCCCGAAAAAAATAATAAGACAATAAAACTGAGCTACAAAAACAATATATCTAAAAAAACTTAACAATAGGAAATTTAATAATATTTTCGCATTAAAAGATTTAAGTATTTGTGCCGTTTTTGATAGTTTATTTAATAATTTCCAATTATCAAATAAATATGTAAACCAGTTTATTTTGAAATAAAATACTAAACTTAAAACTGCTATAAATACTGCAAATAATTGAACCAATGTCTTCAGATTTTCATCAATTAATGTATTTTCCGGGAACTGATATAAAAAAACAATTATTGCAACCGTTCCTGTAATAATTGTAACAATTAACTGGGATAAACTTGAAGCGATCGAAGCAAATATTGCTTTTGCCCTTTCATTTGACGGTATAGCAAATATTCTTCCAACAAATTCACCTGTACGATTAGGCATAAAAAGCGAAACCGAAGTGCCTGCAAAAACTGCTGCATATGCCTTTAAAAAAGAAATTTTTGCGATATCCTTTATTGCGTATTTCCATTTAGCTGCCTCAAGTCCCCAATTTAATAACATTAAACACAATGCAACTAATAAATAAAGCAAACCCGACGACTTATATACACTAAAATTGGAAAAAACTGCTCTGAATTCCTGATGGAAAATAATTCTTTCTGCAAGAAAGATAAGCGATCCTGCAAATATTATCCATTTCAGAATTTGAAACCCATATTTTTTAAAGAAATCCATTTAACCTGTATATTTAGCAAAGCTATAATTTTTTAATATATCAAATAGTTTTTTTAGTCTATATTTCATATATTTGAAAACAATAGAAGACAATAAATTTAATTCGTATGACAAAATATTTATTTTTAGTTTTAATGGCATCATTTGCAATTAATTCTGTATCGTTTTCTCAAACAAAGATTTACAAAGGCAATTCTACAAGTTATTCTGACTGTTTATTTACTATCAGCGACAATAAAGTTTACAAAGGAAACTCTACCAGCTATTCGGACTGCCAATACACTATTTCGGACAACAAAGTTTACACTGGCAATTCCACCAGTTATTCTGATTGCCTATTTACTATTGATAATGATAAAGTATACAAACAAAATTCTACAAGTTATAGTGACTGTTTATATACTATTTCTAACGATAAGGTTTATAAAACAAATTCCACAAGCTACTCGGATTGCCTTTATACATTTGACAACAACAAAGTTTACACTGGAAATTCCACAAGTTATTCTGATTGTCTTGTTACAATTGACGGAATATACAAATATGCAATTATTGCGTGTATAATAGGACCATATTAAATATATTAACATTATGTACAATAGCATTTTTTTGTTTTACATTTCAGAATGTCTATATTTGAAAATATTTTAAATATATGATTAAGCAATAAAATTATGTGGCAAATATTTATTGGAAGCTTAGTATTAAGTATAATTCATGCATTAATTCCAAACCACTGGATTCCTTTAATTGCAATTTCGAAAACCGAGAAATGGACAATTAAAGAAACCCTATTTGCGACATTTATTACAGGTGTTGCTCATACCTTAAGCACCATTGCTATTGGGATTATAGTTGGTATAGTAGGTTATAAATTAACAGAAAATTATAGCAATATAACAAAAGTTGCAGCTCCGGTAATTCTTTGCGCAATAGGAATTATCTATGTAATTCTAGATTTAAGGTCATCACACCATCATCATCATCACTTTAACGAAAACATAAATATAAACAACAATAAAAAATCAAAGTGGGCAATTCTTATTTCGTTAAGCATTGCCATGTTCCTAACACCTTGCATAGAAATTGAAGCATATTATTTTCAGGCTGGTGTAATTGGTTGGCTTGGGATTTTTATCGTATCCTCTGTATATTTGTGTGTTACATTATTAATAATGTTTTCTTTGGTATATCTGGGATTAAAAGGAATTAATAAATTTAATTCGCATTTTCTGGAACACCACGAAAAACTATTCACCGGAATAGTATTGGTTATTTTAGGTGTTCTGGCATTTTTTGTAGAATTTTAACAATTTGCAATATAATTAAAAACTTTAGTGCTTGCGGTAACGGTAATGTTACCAGCAGATAATTGAGTCAATTGGGGGTTTTTATATTTAATCGTAGTTGAAAACTACGATTAGTAGAGGGATGCTTGCGCCAATAGGTTTGTAAGGTAATGTCACAAGCAAATGCTTGCGCCAATGAAGTGTGTTGAAAAATACGATTAGTAGAGAAAAGAACAATTTAGATTAAAAATTAGCGAAAAAGTTTGCTTTACAACATGTATATTTATATATTTGTTTTTAATTAACTAGAAATCAATGCTACTTTATAAACCCAATTTGATTTTAAAGAATTATTAAAGCAACAAACAATGAAAACAAAACTATTTTTAACATTCACTTTAGCAGTTGCCTTATTTGGATTTACTGCAAAAGCACAGACACAACCTCAGAACGGAGGATTTGAATCATGGGACTCAATTGCTACTGGTGTGGCAAACCCAACAGGATGGTCATCTTTTAACAACTTTGTAAGTTTAGGTGCACCGGTATTATCCTTTAAAACTACTGATTCTCATTCGGGAACTTATGCACTAAGGTTAATTAGTCAGACAGCTATTATCCCGCCACCTTTAGGTACAAATACTCTTGATACTGTTACCGGATATGTTTTTATTGGCGGATTAGACATGAATCATGCAGGAACCCCATATACGGACAGACCAATTTCAATAAGTGCATGGGTTAAAAGTACAGTTGTACCAGGTGGTACAATTTATTTAGTTTCAACATTAAGCAAATGGAATTCTGTAACAAATCAACGTGATAATGTTGCACAAGCAGTTTATCCCATGTCTAATTCATTTGCTACGTACACTCAAATAACTACAGCATTTAATTATTCATCACCAAACAATCCCGACACATTAAATATACAAATTATGGCAGGAGACCCTTCTCCAACAGGAACAATTATGCCGGGTAACGAATATTTTATTGATGATGTAACATTCAACTTTCCGGCTGTTGCAAACGGTTTACTTAATCTTGATTTTGAATACTGGGATCTGGTTTCTACTGGTGCCGAGAACCCTTCTGGCTGGTCATCATTTAACAATTTTGCATTCATAGGTGTGCCAACATTATCATTCAAATCTATTGATGCTCATTCCGGAAATTTTGCATTAAGAATGATAAGTGATACTGCAGTTGTTCCTCCTCCTTTTGGCTCAAATTCATTAGATACTTTACCCGGTTATGTGTTTTTAGGTGACCCAAACATGGACTATCCGGGGTTTCCATTTACTCAAAGACCAACTTCAGTTAGTGCTTGGGTAAAAGGCACTATTACCGGTCCAAATATCTTCTATTTTTTTGTAACATTAAGCAAATGGAATTCAACTACACACCAAAGAGATATTGTAGGACAATTAATGCATCCAATAACATCAACAGTTTCAAGCTATATGCAAATTACCGATCTGTTTAACTATGGAATGCCTGATTCGCCCGACACAATAAGCATTCAGTTAATGTGCGGAGATCCTTCACCAACAGGAATCGTTTTCCCGGGAAGTGAATTTTTTGTTGATGATATTTCATTTGCAGGCTTAACAGCACTTAACGAGCTTAATAATGATGTTAGTGTAACTCTGTACCCCAATCCATCAAATGGTATTTTCTCAGTAAAATCCGAATTATTAATTTCTAAAATAGAGATTATGAATGTAATTGGTGAAACAATTTATTCTTCTGAAATAAATTCAAATCAATCAACTATTGATTTTAGCAAACAAGCTAAAGGTATTTACTTTTATCAGGTTAATACAAAGGATAACAACATTGCTACAGGTAAAATTATTATAAAATAATTATCACCTCCTATTTTAACATTTTGCAATAACATGATTTAAAATTTTGTTTTTAAATCTGTTATTGCTTATATTTGAGTTTAATTGTTTGTAATCGTTTATAGTATTTATAAATGTGAGGAACAATCATAGTTAGGATTAACCATTAGTTATGTACCACTTATAAAATTTACCTTTATTTATATATTATCACTATGAAGATAACAATATTATTGGCTAGTTTGCTTATTTGTTGCAATATTTTTGCACAAAATTATAGAACCATTAAATCTGATGCTGAATTTTATTATATCTCTACAGGTACAAATTACGGGGATATAAATGCAATAAAAATTGACTCAACCAAAATTATTGGAAATGACACCATTTTATATAATTTCCGATCAATGAGAAATTCTGTTCATGGAGACACCTGCGGCAATTTGTTTGGTCCATCGTGGATAGGAAATAAAGTAGTACTTAAACCTGATGGTTATAATTTGTTTTTTAATAAAGTTAACGATACCATAAAAATAAATACCAGAGCTCCACTTAATGCAACTTGGGTTTTTTATAAGTTCCCCACCAACTATTATATTGAAGCACAGGTTAAAGAAGTTGATACAGCTAATTTTCTAGGTATAACTGATAGTATAAAAGTTATCGGTTTTCTGTTAAAGGATATTAACGGGGACACTGTCGATTATTTTCCAACCGATATGGTAATTAGTAAAAATTATGGCTTTATCAGAATGCCTGATTTTTATGAGTTCCCATACGATTCAATTACTGATGTTACTTCTACTAACGATCCTAATACAGATTATTATTTACCAGATTATAACATAGTAGGAAAAACCAATCCGACAGTTGGTACTGTAAATTTTAAAGCAAAAGACATTTACAACTTTAATATTGGGGATGAATTTCACACAGAACAAATGTATACTGTAATTGGACCAGGAACAAAGTCCATAACAAATTTAATAAAAACCATTGTAAGTAAAACTGAATCTCCGAACCATGACACAATTGTTTATTCAATTAAAAGATGTGGTAGAATGGAAAGCTGGACTGTTCAGACTGACCATGCCTTTACATATTACAATGACACCATCATAAATACTTATGTATTTCCATTAAATCAATACAATCCGCTTGATGAGCTACCTAATAAAACCTTTTATTTTAATAATTTTTATGATTATTATGATTTACGTGCAAGCTGTTATAGTAGAGCGACAAAATGGCATCCAGGTTATATGGCTTTCGAAAGTGGAGGTAACGGTTGTTATTATATGAATGGGACAATTCCACCCATGATGACTTATTACTATATTGATGGTTGTGGTGGTGGATATTATAATCAGGATGATTGGATGTTTAACGAATATAATCACCTAAGCTTGGTGTATTATAAAAAAGGAACTGAAACATGTGGTACACCTTATAATTGCGGCACCCTATTAAATACAAAGGAACTAAATAAGGAACAAATTGTTTTATTGTTATACCCAAATCCAATTGAAACAATCTCCTGCCTGGAAGTGAAAAATATAAATGAATCGATAAAATTAATTAATTTGTATAACTCAATAGGTGAAATGATCAGAACGGATAACGTAGTTAACTCAAACAAAGCATACATTAGAAAAGGAGAATTAGTAAAAGGAATATATTTTTATCGCATAGAAACAGAATCTGGAAAAAGTCTTTCGGGTAAATTAATTGTGGACTGAAAAATAAACGGTTCATTACACAACCTATTATATCACCGTGCAATAATATATCACATTAAATATGACGGACAAAGAAATAATATCATGGTTACTTGATGGAGATGTATCTATCCAGTTTCAGGTTTATAGGGATTTATTGAACATTGAAAAACCACAACTAAGAAAAAAGATAGAATCACAGGGTTGGGGGTTAAAATACCTTTCGTACCGTTTACCAAACGGACATTGGGGAAGAAGTTTTTATCAGCCAAAATGGATATCCAGCCATTACACATTGTTAGATTTAAAAAACCTGAATGTTTCGCCTGATAACAAATTAATAAAAGAAACTCTGGATATTATTTTCGAGAATGAAAAAGGTCCGGATGGCGGAATTCTGCCTATAGGAACTACAAAAAAAACCGATGTTTGTGTTAATGGAATGGTTTTGAATTACTCATCATATTTTAAAGTAAAAGAAGATTTATTAGAATCAGTTGTTGACTGTATCCTTGCTCAAAAAATGAGTGATGGAGGATTTAATTGTCAGTATAATCGAATTGGGGCTAAACACAGTTCATTGCACTCTACCCTTTCGGTACTTGAAGGAATTTATGAATATAAAATAAAAGGTTATAAGTACAGATTAAAAGAATTAGAAAAAGCAAAATCAGAGTCAGAAGAATTTATACTTATGCATAAGCTGTTTAAATCGGACAAGACCGGAAATATTATTAAACCAAATTTTCTTAAACTTTATTATCCATCTCGTTGGTATTACGATATTCTTAAAGCATTAGATTACTTCCAGTATGCTAAAGTAAAATATGACAGCAGAATGAATGACGCCATAAATATAATTTATAACAAAAGAAATAAAGACGGTTTGTGGAATCTGGCTGCACACCATCCTGGACAAATACATTTTGAAATGGAACAACCAGGAAAGCCAAGTCGGATGAACACATTAAGAGCACTGAGAGTTTTAAAATATTATAAATAACACAAATTAATTACTATAACAATGAACACAAACATTTCAATAATTGAATTTCTTACAGAATTTGCAGAGCAAACTAAAAGAAAAATATATGCCTCCGAAACAGAATACCCGGGTCCAAATATAAATACGGAAACATTTCACAAGAGAATATTATTTATGCCTGAAAACTCAAGTGAACAAAGTTTTCTTATAGGGTATCATGACTCAAAAAGTTTTAACGAAAATGAACTTTATTTTGGTGTGTTCTTTCCGATTTCAATATCAAATTCAATAAAAATTAGTATTCGGAAAAAAGATATTATTGATAAGCTAAATCCTTTATTAAAACAAAAGATTTTTAAAACAGAAAATGATGATTTTGACTCTCAAACTATTATTACCGGCAATGATAAAAGTATAGTAGATAAATATTTTCACAATAATTACACACAAATACTTATATTAGACTGTCTTAACATAAAGCACGGAATAAATGTTGGAATAAACGGGTTTAATTTAGATTTTGTACCAGCATTTAAAAATAAATCACATTTTGGAATCTATACAAGGTTAGCATGGATAAGAGACACGAAAATTATTGAGGATCTATTCAAGAAGATAGAACAATTCAGAAAAATAATTATTGACAAATAAATTCATAAATTTTATCTTCTATTTTAGAAACCATCAAAATGGAAAAAGTATACATTGAATCGAAAACTTTTGAAAAAATAAACTTTAAAGAAACAGAGCTTATTAAAGGAGAATACGAGAACTGTGTTTTTAATAACTGTGACTTCTCAGATATACTTTTTTCAAATATAAATTTTACAGAATGCAAATTTATTGATTGTAATTTTAGTCTGGTAAAATTCTCAAATACGGCTTTTCGTGATATTATATTTAAAAATTGTAAATTGTTAGGGATTATTTTCACTAATTGCAACCCGTTTTTACTTGCATTTAGATTTGAGGATTGTAACTTAACCCTCTCCTCTTTTCACAAACTGAACTTAAAAAAAACAACGTTCAGAAACTCTATACTTAACGAAGTAGATTTTACTGAAACTAATTTAAGTAATTCTATATTCGACAACTGCGACCTGACACGCGCTATTTTCAACAATACGAATTTAGAAAAAACTGACTTCAGAACTTCGTATAATTATTTAATTGATCCGGAAATAAATCGGTTGAAGAAAGCAAAATTTTCTTTAAATGGCATACAAGGGTTGCTTTATAAATATGATATCGAGTTATATTAAATATAACAACGTATATTATTATTTACAAAATTGTCTTTTCTTGCTTTTATCCTAATGTTTCCTGCCAAACTCCATTAAGTACGATTTTATAAAACCATCAAGTTTACCATCTAAAACACCGTTAGCATCTGAGGTTTCAAAATCGGTGCGAACATCTTTAACAAGTTTATAGGGATGTAAAGTATAGCTTCGAATTTGTGAACCCCACTCAATTTTTTTCTTCTGCCCTTCAATCTCAGCTTGCTTCTCGCGACGCTTTTGCAATTCTATTTCGTACAACTGGGATTTTAAAAGTTTAATTGCATTTTCCCTATTGTTAAGCTGCGAACGTGTCTCCTGATTTTCAACAACAATACCTGAAGGAATATGTCTTAATCTGACTCCTGTTTCAACTTTGTTCACATTTTGTCCACCCGGTCCGCTGGATCTGAAAGTATCCCACTCTAATTCCGAAGCATTAACAGTTATTTCAATACTATCATCAATAACTGGTGAGATAAAAACAGATGCAAAGGTTGTCTGACGTTTTCCCTGAGCATTAAATGGCGAAATACGTACTAAACGGTGAACTCCGGTTTCGCTTTTTAAGTACCCATATGCAAATTCACCTTCAAACTCTAATGTTACGGACTTTACACCTGCCTCATCGCCTGGTTGAAAATCTATTTCCCTTATTTTATAATCATGTTGCTCGCCCCAGCGCATATACATTCGCATAAGCATACCCGCCCAATCAAGACTTTCTGTACCTCCTGCACCAGAATTAATTTTAACAATAGCACTTAGTTTATCTTCTTCCTCACTAAGCATATTTTTCAGTTCCAGAGCCTCTAATAAAGCTAAGGTTTTTTCGTATTGTTCGTCAACATCGGCTTCGGTAGCATCACCAGATTTATAAAAATCAGAAATAAGCTGAAGATCTTCAACAGCAGCATTTACCTGACTATAATTATTTGTCCATACTTTTAAAATTGCAACTTTCTTAAGCTGTTTTTCAGCTTCCTTCGGGTTATCCCAAAAATCTGGCGATTGAGTTTTAAGTTCTTCTTCTTCTATTTCGATAGTTTTGCTATCTATGTCAAAGATACCTCCTCAGAGCATCACGTCTTTCGACCAGGTCCCTTAAATGTTCGGTGGTTATCATAATTTTTTTTTCAAAAATACAGTTTTTATTTAAGATTTAATTATCAGTTTGAATTTCTATTATTTTTGATTTTTTTTTATAATTTTGACGTTCACGCATGGAGTGAACCTTGCGTTTAATTAAATTATTATGAAACAGTTTATAGCCAATGCAGCACCAATATTAAAAAGTATAAGCCATCACGGTGAATTTCACAACCTTTTAAAAGGGCATACATGGATTTTGATTGATGGTAAAGATGATGATGAAAAATATACTTTTCAGGAGAATGGCGAAGTTATTATTGATAAAGACCATAATAAAACCACTGTTAAATGGGATTATGCTCACGATTCAAATAAATTACACATTCATAAACCCGAGGCTGTAGTTTATTTTATAAATTATATTGATAAATCTATTGTGGTTTTACAAAAAGAATTAAACCACAGCGCATTTCTATATTTTGTAAACCCAAAACAAATTGAAGATTTAAATATTGAACAATATTTACATAACATTATTGCAAAACATTTACACTTAAGTCTGGTTCATGTTACGGCAGGGTTTGATATGGAGATTCACAGACGTCATGCAGAAGATTCAATCGGAACTCAGGGACAGGAAGTAAGCTGTAACCTTGAACCTATTGCTGATGGTTTTTATCAGAGTTCAACTTCTAATTTCATTTATGAAATTCACGATAGTAAAGTTGTACATAAAAAACATGTACATAAATTAACCCTTTCTGATGGCACTCAAACTAGCTTGTATTCAGAAAATAAAACTGCAGTTATTTCAGTTGGCGATAATTTAGTTGTAAATTTAAAACCACTTGCAAACGGGAAATATACAACAGAAGAAGAATGGTTTACTTTTAATGAAGGAAAAGTTACAAAAACAGGAAATCTTAAAAAATATAAAACTCCTGAAGGAACTTTGGTAATTGAACAACATGATAATAAACCAATGACAGGTGATGAGGCATATTACGAAGGTGGAAAACCTTTTAATGGAGAAGTTTCAGTTGGATTATTCAAAAAAATAAAAGCTGTAAACGGAAAAATTGTTTAATAAACTAAATATTAAAAATATGATTAAAGGTAAGCACATATTTATTTTGCTTACCTTTTTTGTTATTTTCATTTCACAAAGTACTGCTCAGAATAAAGAAAATCAAAAGTTTGAAGCTGATAGCCTTGTAAATTATGCAAAAAGCTTTTTGGGAACTCCATATAAATGGGGTGGCAGTTCGGCAGGTGGATTTGACTGCTCAGGATTTGTTTCTTTTATTTTCAGGCATTTTCAAATAACAACTCCCCACGGAGCCAGAGATTATTATAAACTTGGGAAATCTATTTCTCAGGACAGCTGTAAAAAAGGAGATATAATTTTATTTACCGGCACAAATTATAGTCGAAAATCTGTTGGACATGTTGGAATAATCATTTCTGACTTTGGCGAACCTTTAAAATTTATTCATTCTTCTTCTTCAAAGAATCACTGGGGGGTAACAATTACAGATTTTTCAAATTCAGCTTATCCTAAAAGGTTTATGGGGATTAGAAGATTATAGTATTCAAATAAATTAAAAGACACCTCTTCTAACTACCTCTCAGCTTTCTTATTTTGCTTATAATAAGCAATTTCCCAAAATATATTATAAAATATTATTACTCACGGAAACCTTTTTTTACTTTTTGCTGTCTTTGGATTAGAAACACATTTCTGCTAAAAAAGCCATGAAAGAAATTCTAAGCCAATTACCAAACTGGATACTTGAATACAAACACCTGATTGCTTTTGGTACAGCAGTATTAATTTCCTCGTTATTAATTCCACCAATTATAAGATACAGTATTAAGTTTGGTTATGTTGACGTTCCTGATAGCAGAAAAATTCATTCCAGGTCAGTTCCCAATCTTGGTGGAATTGCAATTTTTTTAGGACTTATTATTGCTTCCTTATTTTGGTACCGCTTTTTTAATAATTCCGACTTTCTTTATATTTCTATCGGTTCAATTGTGTTATTTGTTACAGGAATTTTTGATGACATAAAAGGAATGAAAGCAAAAAGAAAACTTGTTCTTCAGATTATAGCTGCATTTATTGTTGTATCAGGCGGAATAAGAATTACTTCATTTCATAATTTTCTAGGGATTGGCGAATTACCTGTTATAATTCAATACATTTTTTCGATTATAGTAATTGTCGGAGTAATAAACGCATATAATTTAATTGACGGATTAGACGGTCTTGCCGGAGGAATTGGAATAGTAAACTTTGGAGTTATGGGTTATGTGTTTTTTTCTCTTCAACACACTTCATTTGCTTTACTTTCATTTGCTGTAGCAGGAGCTATTCTTGGATTTTTAGTTTATAACTTTAATCCTGCAAAAATATTTATGGGCGATACAGGCGCATTAATTCTTGGGTTTTTGACTGTAGTTTTAGGTATTAAAGCTATAGAATTAAATATTAATACTCAAACTCAGTTTTACTCATCACAGAATATGGTCTTCACTATTTCAAGTATAATGTTTCTTCCTGTTTTCGACACTTTAAGAGTGTTTGCATTAAGAATAATACGACACAAATCGCCATTTACTGCGGGTAAAGACCATCTTCATCATATATTGTTAAAAAAAGGTTTACATCCACGTGAAGTGACTTATATATTAGTAACAATAAACATAATTATTATACTAATAGGATTTACAATAAATTATTTTGTTCCTATTAAGGTTTTCACAAGCACATTAATGTTAATACTTTAGAAATGAAAACAAATATCATAAAACCCATAACAATTTGTCTTTATTTCTGCAATATTGCAGGAGATAAAAACAAGTTAACTGTTTCTGATGAACAGCTAAAACTAGCATTCTCAGAAGGCATTAGGATTGACAGTTCCGACATTCTTGGATTAACTGAGATTTGTGATTCAGAATTTATTTTATGGCCCGAACCAGAAACTATACGTTGTGAAAAGGAATCAGACAACTCATTTTTAACTTCATATAACTGCAAAGTAACAACACCGGAAGGCAAAAACATTGCAGAAATTTCTGATGAACTAATGAAAACTGCTTTAGATAAAGCAAAATCATTTGGCTTAATAAGCATTAACAATGAATCTTATTCTAACTTTATTTTCCCAAAATGTAATCCAACTGTTTTATTAAATGCTATTTAAATTATGTTATCGCAGCTCTTAAATATTAAATGGACTGTTACTGAAATAATGTTAGGTATTTTAGTAATTCTAGGATTAATAATTTTTTACAAATTTTTAAACTATTTGTTAGGCCGTTATATTAATTATAAAGAATCAAAGAGACCTGTTGAAAAAAAGTCAATGATAGAGATAAATAACATATAACTTATTAGAATTAGAAAGGTATAAGTAAGAAACTTAATTAATGATGCTAACTGATAAAGAAATAGTAACTGCCTGTTTGCAAAATAACCGTGAAGCACAACAAATGCTTTACAAAAAATTTGCATCTAAAATGTTTGGCATTTGCTTAAGGTTTGCACAAAAAAATAATCAGGCTGAAGATATTTTACAGGAAGGATTTATCAGAGTATTTGGGAATCTTTCAAAATTTCGTTTTGAAGGATCATTAGAGGGATGGATTAAGCGCATTGTTGTTAATTCTGCAATTGATTACATAAAAAAATTTGGAGCCCATTTTCAGGAACTAAATGAAGAAACTACAGAAAATATTGACATAGTTGAGAATGAAACAATATCAAATTTATCTGTTGAAGATTTAATGAAAATGATTCAAGAATTACCTGACAGTAAAAGATTAATTTTCAACTTATATGCATACGAAGGCTATAGTCATAAAGAAATTGCCGAGAAATTAAATATTTCAGTTGCAACTTCAAAATCACAATATTGTAAAGCAAAAAAAATACTGCAAGAGCAGTTAAATAGTATAAAAACTAAGAATTATGAGCGAGTTCACTAAAACAGATGTAGGAGATTTTTTTGTTAACCGAACAGAAAACTTTGAAAAAAGTCCTCCTGATTCGATGTGGGAGAGCATCGAAAAACAAATACCACAATATTCGGTTACTAATCCATTATTAAAATATTTTATTGGTGGAATAGGATTATCTGTATTAATATTTGGTTTGTTCTTAATTTTCTATAATTATAACACTGGAACAAAGAATATAACAAATCAAAATATATCAGAAAAAAAAGAAATTACAAATAACGAATCTGAAAAAATCAGTAACAATGCTATTGTTTCAATAAATTCTGAGAATACCGAAAAAGACAATATAGTAGCTGATGTAAATACCGAAAAAATCAAAAACAATAACATTATTAAAAACTCAAGTAATAATACAGATTTAAGAAAGCATGAAACTGAAAACACAACAAGTAAAGATTCAGAAAAATCAGTAAAATACTCAATAAATGCGACAGGCTTAAATGGTGTTTCAGAAATAATTTTTGAAAATAGCAAAAAAGAAAATATATTAACATTAGCAAATCCTAAACCAAATGCATTTGGATTTTATGACATAGATATAAGCAAATTACCTAACGGAACTTATAATATTTTCATAACAATAAACGGAGAAAAGAAGCTTCACAAAACAGAAACTTTCAAATAGCTTATTTTTTTTCAGCTAAAATACATATTAGTATCTCATCATAATAAAGCTGATTCTTATTTTGCTGACTCATTATAAGGTCAGTTAGCCTAATTGACATTTCATTTCTTTCATTACCATAATAAAAAATAGTTGCCTTACCCTGTATAACCTTATAATTAGATCCGGAAACATCTTCATATGCAGCTAACGACCTTGACAAACTTTCAATATTAGCTTCTGGTTTATTTGTTTTAACAATTTGCACTTCAATTGATTTATTTGTCGAATCTATATATGTTATTTGCAAAGACTGGCCTGTAATTGCTCCGTTTTGTTGAAAACGAACAAACAAATACAAATCTTCTGCAATTTGTTTTCCTGCAAGTAATTTACCATGTTTATCCCGAATTAGACTCTTTACAGCTTTAAATCCTAGTGTATCATTACAATCAGAAACAATTTTTGTAGCTAACAATTTTGTTACAGGATTCTCTTCTGCCTGTTTTTTCACTACCGAATTACTGTTAACATATTCTTGTGGCTCAACATTTTTAATTGTTTTGCTCTTATCTTCTCCTTTTAGAAATCTTTTTAATGCATAAAGATTTACACCAACACCAATTGTTGGAGTAACATATATTTTACCTTTATAATATGGATGTGTTTCTGGTTTTAATATAGCAAACCCGGGATCAAAAACTAAAGACATTTCAAGGCTTACAATTTTTTCACTTAATTCAAATCCCACGATACCAGCTAAGCCATATACTGTCGGATTATATTGCATTGTACCAATTTTATTAAGATAATAGTTATTTAACCATCCTGCATGTATTCCAATAATTGGTCTCCATCCATCTTCTGGTTTAAAAAAATAATATTTTAAACCCAAAGCCGAATTTATTGTGGATTTAATATTTATTTCGCGATAGTTTTGAGCCTTCATATATCCTGCTCCGAAATATCCACCAAGATTATACCATCTATACTCAACATTTAATCCATATGCTCCAAATGGCAAACCAAAACCACCCTTTACAACAACATACCTTTTATCTTGTGCAATCAGAGAGGCTGACATAAAAAATGCCATTATAACCATACAAATTATTATTTTAAAACCTCTCATATATGCAAATATCGAAAACTTATTGCAATATTCAATAAAATAATCTTAACCCAAATACTAAGTTAAAAGGTAAAAATTGGTAACAAATAACTAATTATTTTTAACAAAATCGCATAAAAGCTGAAGTGAAATTTCAGGCTCTTCAAACATCCCCAAATGTCCGGATTTTTCCAGCACTACTGTTTTAATTTGTTTAATAATATTTGAGTATGCAGAAATATCTTTATAAGAAAAATATTCATCATGTTTTCCTAATATTAAAAGTACAGGGAAATTAATATTCATCAAAAATACAGATCTGTCAGGTCGCTTCATCATAGCAGTTAAACATGCGATCATACCACTTGCAGTTATATTTGAAGCAATTTGCAAAGATTTCCCCAACAGTTCTTTTCTTTTATCTATATATTCTTGAGCAAACATTTTAGGAACTCCCATATTTATTAAAATATGCTTTTTTCCTTTTTTTAACAGCTCTATTTCGTGCAATCTGTTATTTTTCTTTTCTTCATTATCGGCAAAAGGATGTGAATGAAAAAGACAAAAACTTTTTATCTTTTCCGGAAATAATTCGGCAAAAGCAAGTGTAACATAGCCACCCATTGAATGACCAACTAAAAATATTTTTTCGATTTTTAACTGATTCAATAAAAAATTAACAGCCTCAGCCATTATTTCTATTGTTTGTTGTTCAAACTCTTCGCTTTTACCATGCCCAGGCAAATCAGGACAAATTACTTTATATTGTTCTGAAAGCTTTAAAGCAAAATCAGACCATATTTCATTTGTTTCTAAATAACCATGAAGAAATACAATTGGAAACCCTTCTCCAATTATATTATATGACAATAGCTTTTCTTTATAAACTATTGAAGCAGTCATAAAAACCTATTTCGATTGTACAGTTTTTTCTACTTCGTCAATTGTTATAGGAATTCTCTTTTTTCCAAGAATACGATTTCCGGTTTCAGTTACCAGAATATCATCTTCCAGTCTGATTCCACCAAAATCTCTGTATTGATTTACTTTATCAAAATTAATAAAGTTATAGTTTAATCTTTCTTCTTTCCATTTATCAATAAGCGCCGGAATAAAATAAATGCCAGGTTCAACAGTCAGAACAAAACCAGTCTGAAGTTTACGTCCAAGCCTTAAATATGCTGTTCCAAATTGTTCACTTCTTTTTATTTTATCATCATAACCGACATAATTCTCACCCAAATCTTCCATGTCATGAACATCAATTCCCATCATATGCCCTAATCCGTGTGGAAAAAACATTGTATGTGCTCCTGCAGCAACAGCCTCTTTAGTATCACCTTTCATTAAACCAAGATTTTTTAGTCCCTCGGTAATAACAGTAGCTGCCAATAAATGAACTTCACGATAGTTTATCCCAGGTTTAATTGCATTTATTGCAGCATTATTGGTATCAAGAACTATCTGATAAATTTCTTTTTGTTTTTGTGTAAATTTTCCACCAACTGGTACTACCCTAGTATGATCTGTAGCATAACCCATTTCTGATTCAAAACCTGCATCACAAATCATTAAATCACCTGCAACAAGTTTATTACTGTGATTATGATTATGAAGTGTTTCTCCATGCTTAGATAATATTACCGGAAATGAAACAGTACCACCATGTGACAATGCAAGACCTTCAATAAATCCGGCTATTTCACGCTCATAAACTCCTGATTGAGCCATCCTCATTGCGGTTGTGTGCATTTGATAGCCTACACTCATAATATCATCAAGATGAGCAATCTCAAAACTATCTTTAATAGATCTTATTGCAACAACTGCTTTTATTAATTCAACTGAGGCTTTATCTTTTAAAGAAGTTGATGGAATAACAAGCAGTTTCTCAAGTGTAAGTTTATTTTCAGCTCTGTAGGGAGGTAAAAAATGAATTGTCCGTTTTCTTTTATTTGCATCTGATACTAACTCTGAAAGCATTGCCATCGGGTAAGTTTCATTTACTGCAAATTTTTGGCATAATTCCTTTATTGAAGGTTGAGGCCCCATCCAGATAATATCATCAATATCAACGTCGTTACCAAAAACAACATCTTTCCCGTTATCAATATCAATAACACCAGCAAGACCTGGCATTGATAATCCAAAAAAATATAAAAAAGTGCTGTCTTGTCTAAACTTATATGTATTAGCCGGATAATTCATAGGCGATTCATTATTACCTAGTAAAATAATTAGCCCACTTTTTAACATTGAACGCAACTTGTTTCTTCTGTCTTGATATACAATAGAATCGAACATAATCTCTATCTTTTTGATTTTATTCAAACCTACCTAATTTTTCGCATATTTCAAAAAAATGTGTGATAAATAAAACTACTATGTTCTATCTAAAATCTTTTGTATTTTTAGGAGAATTTATTTTAACCAATTGATGGTCTACTCTTCGAAAAATATTTCATTGATAGTTTCAATAATTGTTGCACTATTTACCGGTATTTTTTCTGCTTTTAGTTTTTTTATTGAGAGTACAAATATCTGGAAATATTTATGTATAGAGATTCTTTCTGTATTTATTGTTACATATTTGATAATTTTCTATACTCTAAGAAAAGTTTTAATAAATAAAATAACTCCTATTTATAAAATTATTCAGAAAACAAGCAATCTGGATTTGAGTCAGGTTGACACTTATGAGGATAAAGACATTGTGAACGAAACAAGTAAAGATGTTGCAAATTGGGCTAAACTTAAAACCCGTGAGATAGATAAATTAAAAAAACTTGAAAAATACAGAAGAGAATTCTTAGGTAATGTATCTCATGAACTCAAAACTCCAATTTTTAATGCTCAGGGCTACATTTCTACACTTATGGATGGTGGAATTGATGATCCTAACATTAATCACAAATATCTTGAGAAAGCTGATCAAAGTATAAACAGATTAATTACTATAGTTCAGGATCTGGAATCAATTTCTAAACTCGAATCAGGAGAACTAGAACTAATCCGCGAAGACTTTAATATTATTCAATTAGTAAAGGAAGTTATTGAAATGCATGAAATGCGTGCAAACCAAAAAAGTATTAAAGTACAAATAAATTGTTCTGATAAAATAATACTAGTTAATGCCGACAAACAAAGAATTACTGATGTAATAAACAATTTAATTGTAAACTCTATTATTTATGGGAAACATAATGGAAATACTACAATTTCTTTTTATGACATGGATAATAAAATTTTAATTGAAATAAGTGATAATGGAGTTGGTATTGAAGAAAAATACATTCCACGTTTATTTGAAAGATTTTACAGAGTTGACAAAAGCAGGTCGCGTGATCAGGGAGGAACTGGGCTTGGTTTAGCAATTGTTAAGCATATTTTAGAGGTGCATGGAGAAAGCATACACGTTAGAAGTACTTTTGGTGAAGGCTCAGCATTTTCTTTTACTTTAAAAAAAGCAAATAATTCAAAGTAAGTATGGATAATAATAATTATAAAATTCTTCTTGTTGATGACGAACCGGATATTCTTGAATTTTTAAGTTATAATCTGATAAAAGAAGGCTATAATGTATTTTTAGCCAGTAACGGTATGGAGGCAATAAACATTGCAGGTAAAGAAATTCCAAATTTAATTGTACTTGATGTTATGATGCCTGGAATGGACGGCATTGAAGTTTGTGAAAATCTTAAAAAAAATAAAAATCTTTCAAATACTGTTATAACATTTTTAACAGCACGTAGCGAAGATTATTCTCAAATCGCAGGTTTTGAAGCCGGAGCTGATGATTATATCACAAAGCCGATTAAACCAAAATTACTTATTAGTAGAATTAAAGCGTTGTTAAAAAGATTTGATTTTTCGGAAAATAAAATAACGACTAATACAATTATTAATTTCGAGAATTTATCAATTAATAAGGAAAAATATAGTGTAACAAAGGACGGAATAGAAATAAATTTACCAAAAAAAGAATTTGAATTATTAGTCTTGCTTGCATCAAAACCTGAAAGAGTTTTTACACGTGATGACATTTATAATACCATTTGGGGAAATGATGTTGTTGTAGGTGAAAGAACAATTGATGTTCATATTAGAAAACTAAGAGAAAAAATTGGCGACAACTTCATACAAACCATTAAAGGTGTTGGTTACCGATTTATTGAATAAATAGAATCTATATCAAAATAAAAACCCCGGATTTACCGGGGTTTTTATTCAGTTTATTTATATTAACTAATATCTGTCAATTATTATTCTTGAGTTCATTACCTCATTGCCATTTGTTACTTTTATCTGATATATTCCTTTAGCAAGTTTTTCAATGTTTACAGGAATTATCATGGATGTAGAAGTTTTTGTATATTCAATTGAACTTACAACTTCACCAGTAACACTAATTATTTTTACTTCAAAACTGTTTCCGGTATTTGAACTGTATTTAATGTTAAATTGTCCGTTACTTGGATTTGGAAATACTTCTAGTTGAGATGACACAGACACTAAATTAACATTATCAATAATAACATTAATTGTTTGTGATGTAGAATTAGTTCCACATGGACTCTGAACAATCTGAGTTATTGTATATGTACCATTAGCAAGGTAAGTATAAGTTGGGTTTTGAGTAAAATCAATACCGCCATCACCAAATGTCCAGGTCCATGAACTTGCTCCCTGTGACAAATCGGTAAACGTTACATTACCAAAACCATTATCTATATAACTAAACCCGGCAACTGGAGCTGTGTTTACTGTTACAACTACCTGATCGGTATTTGAACAACCATTGATTGTTCCTGTAACTGTATAAGTTGTTACGCCTGCAATAGATGGAGTAAACGGAGTTCCATCAGTTACACCATTATCCCATGTGTATGAAGTTGCACCACTACCAGATAAAGTCACAGCAGAACCCAAACATATTACTTGGTCAATTCCTGCATTCACTAAAGGTAATGCATCTACTGTTATATCTATTGTTTGGATAGAACTACAACCTGCAGTTGTGCCTTGAACAGTATATGTAATACTTGTTGGTGGAGTTGCATCAACTGAACTACCTGTTGTAGCACTTAAATATGTTGAAGGTGTCCATAAATAGGTATCTGCACCAGTTGCATTTAATGTTGTTGTTTGACCAACACAAATTGTACTATTTGTTACAGTCACAGTAATTGTTGGAGCACCATTTTCACTTACAGAAGCTATTGCAGTTGATGTACAATTTCCATCAAATACAGAAACAGTATATGAACCTACTCCGAGATTTATTGCAGTAGCTGAAGTCTGACTAGCAGCTGCTACATCCCATAGATATGTATAAACTCCTGTTCCACCTGTAGCACTAGCTGTTGCAGATCCATCCGCGATACCACATGATGCATTTAAACTTGTTGCTGATGCTATTGGAGATGCATTTACTGTTACAATTATCTGATCGGTATTAGAACAACCATTTGAAGTTCCAGTAACAGTATATGTAATAGTTCCAACTGCCTGTGTAAACGGAGTTCCATCAGTTACTCCATTATCCCAAACGTATGAAGTTGCACCACTACCTGTTAAAGTAATCTGTAAGCCTTCACATATTATCTGGTCGGCACCTGCATTTACATTTGGTATTGCATTTACTGTTACAATAACCTGATCGGTATTTGAACAACTTCCTAATGTGCCTGTTACAGTATATGTTACTATTCCAACTGTTGGTGTAAATGAAGCTCCATCTATTACTCCATTATCCCATGTATATGAAGTAGCTCCACTACCTGTTAAAGTAACAGAAGTTCCTTCACAAACCACTTGGTCAGAACCGGCACTTACATTTGGAAGAGCATTAACTGTTACAACTACCTGATCGGTATTTGAACAACCACCTGTTGTTCCTGTTACAGTATATGTTATTGCACCTACAGCAGGAGTAAACGGAGTTCCATCTGTTACTCCATTATCCCATGTGTATGAGGTTGCACCACTACCTGTTAATATAACAGGAGTACCTGAACAAACTACCTGGTCTGCACCTGCATTAACAACTGGTAATGAATTTACAGTTACTACTGCACTTGAAGTTGCTGTACAAGCATCTGCACTGGTTACAGTCACAGTATATGTTGTTGTAGCAGCAGGGGTAACAGTTATTGCGGCTGTTGTTGCGGCATTACTCCATAAATAACTTGCACCACCTGAAGCTGTCAAAGTTGAACTCTGACCGGCACAGATCGTTGCACTTGCTGGAGTTATTGCAGCTACCGGAACTGCATTTACAGTTACAGACACATTGCCTGTTGCATTATTTGAACCATCATTTACAGTTACATTATAAGTCGTATTTACTGTAGGAGATACCACCGGATTTGCTATCGTTGAAGTAAATCCTGCCGGTACTGATGTCCATGAATATGTATAGATTCCACTACCTCCTGAAGCTAAAGCATTAAGTTGTGTTGAACTTCCTAAACATATCGCTGTTGGAGTTGCAGAAGTTGTTACACTTAAAGGACTTCCTGTTATCGTTACAATTACTACATCAGTGCCTTGACATGATGTAACAGCATCTGTTACTGTTAAAGTATAAGTTGTTGTTGTACCTAAATTAACAGTTGTTGGATTCTGAACATTTGCAGATACTAACTGACCGGCTGGAGACCATAACCATGTATATGTTCCTGAGCCACCTGAAGCCGAACCGGTAAGAGAGGTTGATGTTCCATTTGGTATTGACTGATCAACGCCTGCATTTGCTACAGGTGTTGCATTTACAGCTACTACTGCACTTGCTATTGCTGTACACGTTGCTGCATTGGTTACAGTCACTGTATATGTTGTTGTAGCAGCTGGGGTAACAGTTATTGCGGCGGTTGTTGCAGCATTACTCCATAAGTAGCTGGCACCACCTGAAGCTGTCAAAGTTGAACTCTGACCGGCACAAATTGTTGCACTTGCTGGAGTTATTGCGGCTGTTGGCAATGTATTTACAGTTACTACTGCACTTGAAGTTGCTGTACATGTTGCTGCATTGGTTACAGTTACTGTATATGTTGTTGTTATTGCTGGCGTAACAGTTATTGCAGCGGTTGTGGCAGCATTACTCCATAAGTAACTTGTACCACCTGAAGCTGTCAAAGTTGAACTCTGACCGGCACAGATTGTTGCACTTGCTGGAGTTATTGCAGCGGTTGGAGCTGCGTTTACAGTTACTGTTGCACTTGATATTGCTGTACATGTTGCGGCATTTGTTACAGTCACTGTATATGTTGTTGTTGCGGCAGGGGTAACAGTTATTGCTGCTGTTGTTGCGGCATTACTCCATAAGTAACTTGTACCACCTGAAGCTGTCAATGTTGAACTCTGACCAGCGCAGATTGTTGCACTTGCTGGAGTTATTGCAGCGGTTGGTAAAGCATTTACAGTTACGATTCTTGAAGCTGTTGCTGTACATGTTGCTGCATTTGTTACAGTCACTGTATATGTTGT